>CAYQMI010000033.1:5497-25213 GCA_964418575.1 uncultured Glaciecola sp. | reverse complement strand
AAGCAAAGCTTGGTGACCATCGCGCTAAGTATACTGAGAATGATGCTCGCCAAGCCCAGCCTTCTGAATCTGAAGATATACAATTAGCAAAGACGGATGAAAAAACCAGCGTCGTTAGCGATGCCGTAACACAAGCTGATTCGGACAATGTCGAAGTATCGACAAGCTTAAGCCCTGATGCCGATACAAACAATCAGGCCTTAGAGCTTGAGGGTCTTAAAGAAAGTGCCGTTGATTTTGATTATATTAACTTTGTTACGCAAATTCAGTCTTTGAATCAAGATGAAGTAGGTCTTAGTGAAAAAATTAGCGACTTAATTGACCCTGAACAAGCGCAAGAACTCAGTAACATAAGTCTTACCCAAGAAGAACTGCAGGTAATTTTAGATGCCAAACAAACAGGCCTTGATTTACAAGAGTCATTAAGCGAAGAGCAACTTACTAAGCTTGGTGATGTGATACAAAAGATGTTGGCCCAGTTTCACGGTCAAGAGCAAGGTGACGCGGGCGATTCAGCTGCAGTAGATAGCAACAAAGGGCTTGATAAAGAGCTTCTTGAAACGCTCCTTGTTAGTTCTCAGCCTGCACCAGCACCAATAGAATCGACGGCCACAGATATTGATTTTAAGACTCTGAATTCAGAAGAGCTCGGCACAGAATCTAGCGACAATGGTGCAGAAGCGGTGCCCAAACAAACGCTCACTGACATCGAATTTAGTGCAGAGAATAAGCCTGCAGCATTTGACCAAGCAGCTAATGCTAATCCTAAAGAGAACGCGGCTGTGGAAGACAAAGCAAAGACTGCTGATTTATCTGCTGAAGCAATTGCACAAGCATCTGAGCAAAGCCTTAGCAGTGAAAGCGCGCTTAAAGACGGCGCGGATATTAAAACTATTTCTCAAGAACAAAGCGCAAACATAATCAACGCTGAAACAAGCGAAGCTAAGCCAGTCGCACCTGTGTTAAAGCCAAAAGAGACTGATGCAGCCGATGCAGTAAAGCAGCTCGCATTATTAGACGAGCGCTCGCAAACCAATACCTTGGAAAATATCAAATCGCGCGTTGAAAAGTTTGCGGCCGATTTATCAGGTAATAGTAGCAAAGGCAGTGAGTTTGTTGCTGCTATGCAGTCTGGTTTGAAAGAGTTTAAAGAGCAATTAGAGGCGGGAAGAGAGCCAGGTATTGATTTAAAAGCACTGGTTTCTGACGCACTTGAGCAAGCAAATGTCGATATTCCAGCGCAAAATAAGCCGAAAATTGACAGTGTGGTGAATCAGTTTGTGGGGATCATGAGCTTGGCAAACGCGGTTAATCAGTCGAGCCAAGCCCAATCACATCAGCTCTTTGGGCTTACTGAAACACAAATTGCAAAAGAATCTAATGTTTTGCACGCAGAAGGTACGAAACTTGCTCAACAAGCTCCAAGTAACTTCGATAAAGCGGTAAACATCTTTAAACCTGAAGGCCAGCAACAGCTAGCAGAGAAAGTAAGGTGGATGGTTAATGGTCGTAATCCAGCAGCTGAAATACGCTTGGATCCGCCAGAACTTGGTGCGATGCAAATAAAAGTGAATATGAGCTCAGAAACCGCGACGGTCAGTTTTACTGTGCAATCGGCGCAAGCAAAAGAGGCCCTAGACCAAGCAGTACCGAGATTACGAGATATGCTGCAAGAGCAGGGTATAGAGCTAGGGCAATCGTCTGTTGAGCAACAAAATAATGGACAGTCGCAGCAGCAAGAACAATCAGGTGATACGGCCAATAGTACTTCAAACAGTCGTTTAGCAGATTCACCAAAAGAGGCAGAGCTTGAGGCCTCAACTGTAATAGAGCAGCGAGTTGCAGGTGGCAGCTTAGGCGGTATCGACTTTTATGCCTAAGGCATAGCTTTAGCCAACGAAGTCGCTGCTAAAAAGTGGTTAATAAACAAAACATTATTAAAACAGATTTAATAAACAAATGAGCAAGTAGGAATAAGTTTATGGCTGAACCAGAGCTAGAAGGTGAACAAGGCGGGAAGAAAAAGAGCAAGCTAATGCTAATCATCATTATTGCAGTGGTGGTGTTAGGTGGCGGTGGCGCCGGTGCTTATTTCTTTTTGTTTGCAGGTGACAATACTGCAGATGTGGAGCTAGAAGCTGCAGGCTCGCCAGAAGCCCAAATGGTGAGTGATAGCGGCAAAGCAATGTATGTTGCCATGCCAAGACCTTTTCAGTTTAACGCGCCAGGTATCTCTAGAGAGCGTTTAGTACAAATAGATGTGCAGTTGATGGTGCGCGGCCCCGAAAATGAAGAACGCGCGAAACGCCATATTCCGATGATTGAAGGAACCTTGCTGCGCGTGTTTAGCACAGCAAATGCAGACGATTTAGTAACCGAAGCGGGTAAAACTGAATTACGCACCAAATCCACATCTCAAATCAGGCAGGTGATGAACGACCTTGAAAAGAACCCAGTGGTGGAAGAAGTCTTATTCACTGGTTTTGTTATCCAGTAGCGACGGATTTTGAATGCGACTTTTATCATGCAGTTATTATCAATTAAATAAGCGGGAAGTTTAGTGAGCGATTTATTATCACAAGACGAAATTGACGCGCTATTACACGGTGTTGATGACGTTGAAGAAGAAGAAGTCGAGGAGGTCGAGCACGATGGCTCGGCCCTTGAATACGACTTTTCTTCCCAAGATCGAATTGTGCGCGGACGCATGCCAACCTTGGAAATCGTCAACGAACGATTTGCCAGGCATATGCGCATCAGCTTATTTAATATGATGCGCCGCAGCGCAGAGGTGTCGATTAACGGCATTCAAATGATTAAGTTTGGTGAATATATCCATACGCTTTTCGTGCCAACTAGCTTAAATATGGTTAGGTTTAGACCCTTAAAGGGCACAGGCCTTATTACCATGGAAGCCAGATTGGTGTTTATCATGGTGGATAACTTTTTTGGTGGCGATGGCCGTTATCACGCAAAGATAGAAGGGCGGGAATTTACCCCGACCGAACGACGTATTATTCAGATGCTGCTCAAGCTGATTTTTGAGGATTATAAAGAAGCGTGGGCGCCGGTGATGGACGTATCTTTCGAATATCTTGATTCGGAAGTGAATCCCGCCATGGCCAATATTGTCTCACCTTCAGAGGTGGTCGTGATCAGCTCATTTCATATTGAATTAGACGGCGGCGGCGGCGACTTCCATGTTTCCCTCCCGTATTCAATGTTAGAGCCTATACGAGATACCTTAGATGCCGGTGTACAAACCGACAAAGAAGATACCGACTTTAGGTGGAGTAAAGCCCTACGCGACGAAATAATGGACGTAAAGGTAGACCTATCTACTCACTTCTTAGATGTTGAGGTGACCTTAGAGCAGTTAATGAACTACAAAGATGGGGACATCATCCCGATAAACATGCCCAAAACGGTGACTGTTTCGGTAGAAGACCTACCCACATTTAGAGCCAAGATGGGCAAAGCAAGAGATTGTTTAGCCCTACAAATAGAAACCAAAATTCCGCGCCCGGTATCGGTCAAGTCTGAACTGAACTCCTTTACCAAAAACGGCAAGAAAATTGACAGTGATTCAGAACTACAGGTGCTTGAAGAAGATTTGTTAAGCACTCTTGAAAGAAAATAACAGAGGTAATACACATGAGTGAAGAAGATGACGGCTTAGACGCATGGGGCGAGGCGATGGCTGAGCAAGCGATATCTGAAGCGGCGGATGCAAATGAAGCAGAAGCGGTAGGATTAGATGAGCTTACTGAATCTAAAGCCATGACCGAAGAACAAGAAACAAAACTCGATACTATATTAGATATCCCGGTGACTATTTCGATGGAAGTCGGCCGAACCAATATTAGCATCAGAAATTTACTGCAGTTAAATCAAGGATCTGTAGTGGAATTAGACCGAGTTGCTGGAGAGCCATTAGATGTTTTAGTAAATGGCACGTTGATTGCTCATGGAGAGGTAGTGGTCATCAACGATAAATTTGGTATTCGGTTAACAGATGTTATTAGTCAAGTCGAGAGAATCAAAAAGCTTAAATAGCTATAAAATAATTAACCTATTAAAAACAGGGTGTTACGCCCTGTTTTTATCCTCAATTTGCACACCGGCATTCGCGCAACAAAGCGATTCAGCGCTCGGTGGCACTTCATCATTTATCTCTATATTCCTTGCGCTTGCATTAGTGATCGCCATTATTTTTGCGCTAGCATTCATAATGCGACGGTTTAATGTCACTCAGTCAGGAAACGGTCAAATGAAAGTGCTCGCGAGTATGATGGCGGGTACAAAAGAAAAGGTTATGGTAATAGAGGTGGGCGGCGAACAACACCTGCTTGGCATTACCGCACACAACATCAATCATCTTGCGACCTTAGCTACTCCTATTGAAAGTAAAGACAAGTCTATACCGGTAGATGGTAAAGCTGGCTTCCAGCAAAAACTTGTGCAAGCAATGGCTCACAGCATCAGCGGAAAAAAATTCTCCAACGCGAATAATTCAGTGTCACCAGGCAAAGGGCGTGCATCATGATCAAAGCATCCACGCTATTGAAAATTGCAATTGTAGCTCTGTTGTTTACAGGGCTAAACCCAGAGGTGTTTGCCCAACAAAGCGGGATCTCAGCCGTTACCGTGACCACCAACGACGATGGCACGCAAGAATATTCGATGACCTTGCAAGCGCTTTTCATTATGACGGCGCTGAGCCTCATTCCAGCCTTTGTTATGATGATGACATCATTCACTCGCATCATCATTGTACTGTCGATATTGCGCCAAGCGATTGGTTTGCAGCAAGCGCCATCTAATCAAATTTTAATCGGCATCAGTTTATTCCTATCGATGTTCATTATGGCGCCGGTATTTGACGAGATAAACGCCAATGCCCTGCAGCCTTATTTGAGTGAAGAACTCACATCAATCCAAGCTTTTGAGCAAGCAAAAGAGCCAATGCGACAGTTTATGCTAAGTCAAACGCGTGTTACTGACCTAGATACCTTTATTCGCATTGGTGGCTACGAAGGGCAGTTTGATTCAGCAGAAGAAGTGCCATTAACCGTGCTCATTCCTGCATTTGTGACGAGCGAGCTTAAAACTGCGTTTCAAATTGGTTTCATGCTCTTTATTCCTTTTTTGATTTTAGATTTAGTGGTTGCATCGATTCTGATGGCAATGGGTATGATGATGCTCTCACCAATGATTGTGTCTTTACCGTTTAAACTTATGCTTTTTGTATTAGTAGATGGCTGGAACCTAATTTTAGGCACCTTAGCGAATAGCTTTGGGATGGGAGTCTGACATGAGTCCAGAAGCTTTTGTTGAAATTATGCGCGATGCAATGCTTTTAATTATAGTGATTGTAAGCGCCCTGATAGTGCCAGGTTTGTTAATCGGTCTAGTCGTCGCAGTATTCCAAGCTGCTACCTCAATTAACGAACAAACGATGAGTTTTTTACCCCGTTTGCTTGTCACGCTTTTAGCCTTAAGTTTTTTGGGGAATTGGCTCACCACCAAAATGATGGATTTTACCAATAACATCGTGCTCTCCATTCCCTCAGTGATTGGATAAGCGCTAGCATATGGATTTACTCAGCAGCACAGTCATGGACCTTATCAGCGATTATATGCTGTCGTTCATGCGCATATCAGGTTTATTTATAGCGATGGTGGGCATTAGTGCGCGCACTGTGCCAACTCCCGTGCGTAATTTACTTGCTGTGCTTTTGACTCTGATGATTTTGCCGATGTTACCGCCGGTGCCCATCACCAACATCGTGTCATTAGGTACCTTTGTTGAAATAATGAAGCAACTTATTATTGGTATTGGTATCGGGTTTATTTCGGTCATGGTTATCGACACCTTTGTTTTGGCAGGCCAAATCATCGCGATGCAAACCGGTTTGGGCTTTGCTTCTATTGTTGACCCAGTAAATGGCGTGAATGTCACGACTATCGGTCAGTTTTACCTGATCCTCGCGACTTTGATATTTTGGACTGTAGACGGGCATTTATTACTCATCAATATGGTAGTAATTAGTTTTGAAGCTTTTCCTATTGATGGCCCGTGGTGGACAGGCGAGCAGTTTAAGCAGATTGCTCACTGGGGCGCTTGGATGTTTGTATCGGCGGTGACCATTGCTTTGGCGCCTATTGTATCGCTGCTAATCGTGAATTTATCGTTTGGTGTAATGACCAAAGCTGCGCCGCAGTTAAATATTTTCAGCTTGGGCTTTGCTATTGCGCAAATCACAGGTCTTGTCATTATCTGGATCACTTTGTCGAATCAGATGTATCACTTCAATGCTCAGTGGCTACGTGGACAAGAGTTCATGTGTAAGCTGCTTTTGACTTGCTGAGGTAAGCATGGCTGAGAATAAAGATTTTCAGGAAAAAACAGAAGAACCGACGTTTAAAAAACTCGATGATGCCCGCAAAAAAGGGCAAATTGCTCGGTCAAAAGAATTATCAACCGCTCTTGTATTGCTCGCCAGCGCAGTCGCGCTAATTTCAATAGGTTCATATATTGCCAGCGCCCTGTACGAAATCACCAAGCGTTCTTTTACGCTCTCTCGTGATGAAACCTACGATGCCAAACACATGTTTCAGATTTTAGAAATGTCGGTAAGCGAAAGCGCAGGTCCGCTCATTGCTTTTATGGTAATCGCCATGATTGGCGGTATTTATGGCAGCATTGCCATGGGCGGTTTTAATTTTAGCTGGGAGGCGGCAGGACCTAAAGCCAGTAAACTCTCACCGGTGCAAGGTTTCAAGAGAATGCTCGGCACCGAGGCACTAGTCGAGCTAATCAAAGGCATTGCCAAAGTTGTGGTGGTAATGTTTATGACTTACATCGCGCTAATAATATTTAAAGATGAAGCTCTGCACTTAGACATTGAGCTTTACCCAATGAACTTGTTTCATGCTATGAACATGATTGAATGGGCTTTTTTATTGCTTTGTACCGCAATGATACCCATCGCAATGATTGATGTGCCGTATCAAAACCACAAGCACAACGAAGAAATGAAAATGACCTTGCAAGAGGTCAAAGACGAGCGTAAAAATGCCGAAGGTGACCCAATGGTCAAGAGCCGCGTACGTCGCTTGCAGTATCAAGCTGCGGCAAATCGTATGATGCAAGACGTACCGAAAGCAGATGTTATTGTCACCAACCCAACCCATTACTCTGTAGCGATTCAGTATGAACAAGACGGCTCGCGTGCGCCGGTGATGGTGGCAAAAGGCCTAGATGAACTGGCGATGCATATTCGTAAAATTGGTAAAGCGCACGATGTGCCTATTGTGGAGTCGCCGGCGCTTGCTCGTGCAATTTATTACTCCACTGAAGTCAATCATGAAGTGCCGCAAAAACTATTTATGGCGGTAGCGCAGATTCTTGCATATGTGTATCAGTTAAAAGCTTATAAAGCAGGTAAGGGAAAGCGTCCTAAGAACTTGAAGAAAGACTTGCCTATACCTCCAGAATTAAGACGATAGAAAGCTAAAATGCCAATGCCCGACTGATCTTTGATGCAGTTGCACAGCATATATAAAGTCGTTATTGTTACAAGCGTAATCATTATGAATGACTTGGCTTTCTTAAGCTTTGAACTATCATAATGTAATGTTCACAAATAAACAGGATGTTTAAGATGAAAAAAATACTCATATTGTTAACAATGCTTGGGCTTAGCGCAGAGGCAGCGAGTGACGAGCAAGCCCCACAAATTGTCATGGATGAGAAGGGCAATGTAGAAGTTATTGAGGTTCAGGGTATGCGCCCTTTATATCAATACCGAAATTTTCGCGATGCTAAGCGCAGTGCTTTCATGAATTACTTCAATGAGATTGTTAGCGAGCCAGATTTTAAATTCAGGTGCAAACGCGTTGCAAAATACGCTTCGAAAATGAAAAAAGAAGTGTGTAAAAATGAGTTCCAATGGCGTATCGAAGATGAAATTAAGCTATACGAAGCACGTCAAGGCAATCTCATCGGCGCCTATGCCGCAAGCCAGGTTGGCACTAATGAAGCTAAAGCCTTACGCGAGGCTTTAGTACAAGAAATTCAGGGCCTGTTAGAAGCCGATCCTGATTTAAAAAATAAATACGTCGAATTTAAAGTTGCCGACTTAACATATCAAAAAATGCATCAGGCTAAATTTGGTGCATTAAGCGGCTATGACGCCGAGCAAGACTAAAAGTATATTGTGACTTAAAGAGCACCAAGGCCACTCGACTTAGGTGCTCTGTACAATAATGTACAAAGTAAAAATACTTTAAAGCTGACTCGTTGGTGCCACGCAATTAAGTCCAGAGAGCATAATACGCTCCCCACTCGCATCGTGTAATATGAAGCACTCATTGTTAAGGGTTTTCAAATAAAACCGCTCGGCACCTGTCTCTCCTTGGCCCGGACGCGTCATGTCCCTTCCATTAATGACGTTGCCATAACGGTCGACCTTCCCTGCTTTGTCAATAAGCAAGACAGAGCTGCGGGTGAATACATCATCAGCAAGTTGTATCTGTGCACCATTAAAAAAAGGAGCAATAGCGTTTTGAACAGCCTCAACGTTTTGTGGATTAGCCTGGCTAAAGCGCGCGTCCTTAAATTCTTCAGAGGTAGAATTGCAAGCGCTTAGCAAAAAAACTCCTAATGCCAACGCGCCAGTCGAGACTAATTTAAGGCGCATTAGTCACGACCTTTTTGTATTGCTGTTCTATCGTCGTTAATAATCGACTCTAAAAAGCGGTTTGGCGTTTTGATAGCGGGACCGTCTGCTCTGAAGGCCGCCTCGCTCTGAGTATTGCCGACCTCTGCTACGAGTGGGCAGCGTCCATTTTCCGCATAATAAATAGCAGTACTTAACATCGCTTCTTCTTCAGAGCCTAAAGCCTGACTAAAGTCGTCATCAACTTGGCAGCCTTGCACTTGATCTTGAAACTGTGGTTGTGCAGAGGGAGAGAAGCCATCAGCATATTCGCCGAAACCCTTTGCATTAATACCCTGAAGTTGGATAGTAAAGTAGGTTGTACCGCAATTATCTTCTGGGAAAAAGCCAAAGGGCTTACCGCATGTTGTATCGCCTATAAGTATGACCTCAACATCGATACCACGAAGACCATTAATCAAAGATTCGCTAGCCGAGCAGGTATTTTCACTCGAAAGAACAAAAACACGCGTTAACTCTGGGCTTGGCAGGAAATTGTTAGTAAACACACCTTCGACATAGTCAATTTCTCGGCTGTAGAAGGGCAGTGGATCAGGTTGTTCGCGCTTACTGTTATAAACAATACCCTCAAAAATACGATTGTTAGTTTGATTAGGTCCGGCGATCATATAGCCAATTTGAGATGACAGCGCTAATGAGCCACCCCCATTGTATCGCAAATCTATGACTACATCGGTCACGGTAGCGTCAACAAATCGTTGAAAAGCCTCAATCAAGTCAGGCTGTGCCGGCGTAATAAACGTATTAAACTGAAAATATCCCATGCGCCCGCGATCTGTCTGTATAATTTTGACGTTTTGAACAGGACTAAGCTCGATTACCGCAGAGGTAATTTCAGCACTAATAGTCTGACCATCCACCGTCAAAAACTCAAAGCGATGCGTTGTGCCAGCGTCTGAAGGAAACAAAGCGGCGTTTATAAAATCAACATCATCGCCGTTTTCAGTATTAACAAAATCAACATCATCAATTCTAAGTAGACTCGCACCGCGAGGGATCCCTGCCTCTGCTGCAGGCGAATTTGGTTCAGTGTAGCGAACGATCAGTTCTCGAGGTGCTCTGCTAGCAACAAATTCCCAATCAAAGCCATACTGAGAGCTTGTACCAGACTGTGTGCGCTCGTTGTATTCTTGCGTAGACTGACTGAAGTGGAAGTTGTCTTTTGGTTTACCAGAAGCGGTAAGTTCAGTTGTTTTTAATTGCTCAAAATAAGCAGGAATACTGAAATTGTCAGGGTTGTTATCAGGTACTTCATCAAACCACAAATATGTCTCATCAGTCCAAGAACGAAGCCATAACTTTTCAGTTAATGCAGAACCAGCAGTATCAGGAAAAGCCACACCGGTGAAAGGGTCAGTGCCACTTCGGGGACTTACGCATTGAGCGGCAAAATTATCGCTATCTTGATAGACGCCAACTTGCCAAGTTGGGCCACTACTAGTGGGAGGTGTCACCGGATTTGTTCGAGAAGGAGTAGAACTGCCGCCACCACCGCAAGCACTAAGAGAAAAAGCCATCACCAATCCTGCAATGGCAAAGTGTTTATTAGCACCCAGACGTGAGCTGGTTTTATTGTGATTTAAAAAATTTATCATAGGTAATCGTTCTACTACTTTTAGTTAATTGACGCTTTAGTACAGCAAGCCCGAGCGAACGTAAATTCGGGGCTTAACAAGACCACGTAGTCTATCCCAGCAAGGGGTCCTAAATAAACCCATCGCGGTTAGTTTAAGGAATAAAACTCACATATACTTTTAATTATACTTAATAAAGTATGAAACCTTATTCTTACTCAGTTTAATTCTATGAACTGCAATGATTAAAAAAGGTTCAACTCTAGATAAGTAGGTAAAAGTTAAAAGAGGAATGTAAAGTTTCCAACAAAGAAACTCAACACAGAAAAAAATAGCAGAAACAGTAGGATGGAGCAGGAAATGAGTAATTAAAAGATGTCGCTATGCCATGGATTGCTAGCGCCAAGCCTGTCATGGATAACGTCTGTTGCGTTTTTTTAAACCTCATTCCCTGCTCCATTCTTGCGCTGCCAACCAAACTAAACCGCTTCGTGTCCATAAAAACTCGCATGCCAATCAAACTATACAGCTCCGCGTATCCGATAGTTGCAAAGCTCATCAAACCTCAAAATTAAACCAATGTTGCACATGTATTAAAAATAATTTTTAACACTGGCACGCAAGTTGTAATGACCATCTTTAATTACCCATAGCTGTCAAAAATTTGTTGTATGCAATTAGCCTCTTATTTCCAGCGAGTTGATAAAGATCAGTTCAAACAGTTTGCCTCCGGTCTCGGTGCTCCTATTGTAGTGTTAGCACTTATGGGCATGGTTATTTTGCCCATGCCTGCCGTACTTTTAGACGTTTTATTTAGCTTCAATATCGCATTGTCGCTGGTGATTATACTGGTGTGTGTCTTCACAGCTCGCCCCATCGACTTTGGTATTTTTCCGCTGGTGCTGTTGGTCGCTACGGTATTGCGACTTGCGCTTAATGTGGCTTCAACACGAGTTGTATTGTTAGAAGGTCATGAAGGTGGCGATGCCGCAGGTAAGGTCATTCAAGCCTTTGGTGAAGTGGTAATTGGTGGCAACTATGCAGTGGGTGTAGTGGTATTTGCCATTTTGCTTATTATCAATTTTAAAGTAGTTACCGCAGGTGCCGGACGCATATCTGAAGTTAACGCACGCTTTACCCTCGACGCTATGCCGGGTAAACAAATGGCGATAGATGCAGACCTAAATGCCGGCTACATCGACCAAGACCAAGCCCGTAAGCGTCGCGAAGAGATAACCGCAGAAGCGGATTTTTATGGTTCGATGGACGGTGCGTCAAAATTTGTAAAAGGCGATGCGATCGCAGGCTTGTTCATCATGTTAATTAATATTGTTGGTGGACTGTTTATTGGCATGTACCAGCACGACCTTGCATTTTCAAACGCTATGGAAGTATACACCATGCTTACCATCGGTGATGGCCTAGTGGCGCAAATTCCTTCCTTATTGCTTTCAGTGGCAACCGCCATTATTGTTACGCGCGAAAATGACACCCAAGAAATGGGCTCCGAAATTCAAGAGCAACTGTCAAACAAACAGGCCTTGTACATTACTGCCGGTATTTTGTTTGTGATGGGCATTGTTCCAGGTATGCCGCATTTTGCATTCTTATCGTTTGCCGCCATCGTAGGTGGCTATGCATATTACCGTGAATACAATCGTAAAAAGCTACTGGCAGAAGCTGCCAAAGTAGAAGCCTTGCCTGATGCAAACAAAGGCATCAAAGAAGTGAAAGAGCTTGGTTGGGATGACGTTCAGCAAGTCGATATCATTGGTTTGGAAGTAGGCTACAGACTGATTCCTTTGGTCGATAAGTCTCAAGGCGGAGAACTACTCACGCGTATAAAAGGCGTGCGTAAAAAGCTGTCCCAAGAGTTAGGATTTTTAGTACCGCCAGTTCACATCCGCGATAACTTAGACTACTCCCCAAATGCTTACACTATTTCAATGTTAGGCGTGAGTGTTGGCGATGCCGAAGTTACTCACGATAGCGAGTTAGCGATTAACCCAGGTCAGGTTTTTGGCACCTTAGAAGGCACGCCAACAAAAGACCCTGCCTTTGGTTTAGAAGCAGTGTGGATTAAGGCAAGTCAGCGCGACCATGCGCAAACATTAGGCTATACCGTGGTGGATTCTGCCACCGTTATTGCCACTCATTTAAGCCAACTACTCACTACTCATGCGCATCAGTTGCTAGGACACGAAGAAGTGCAGCAGCTCCTCGATATGCTTGAGAAAACCCATCCGAAACTAGTCGAGGGTTTAGTGCCCGATATTTTGCCGCTTAGTACGGTAGTAAAAGTCCTACAAACACTATTGTTTGAAGGTGTACCTATTAGAGATATGCGCACCATCGTACAGACCCTCGCTGAGTTCGGTCCAAAGAGCCAAGACCCAGACGTACTGGTGTCTGCACTGCGTATCGCACTCAAGCGTTTGATTGTTCAAGAGATCACAAATGGTGCGGCTGAGATCCCCGTAATTACCTTAGCCCCAGATTTGGAACAGATGTTGCATAAGTCACTTCAAGCGGGCGGAGAAGATGGCGCTGGAATTGAACCAGGCCTTGCTGAAAAGCTACAAGAATCTCTCGGTCATGCTAATCAACAACAAGAAATAGCAGGCGAACCTGCAGTGCTTTTAACATCGGGAATGCTACGCCCTGTGTTATCCAGATTTTTGAAGCAGTCAGTTAGCGGATTACACGTATTGTCGTACCAAGAAATACCAGACGACAAACAGATAAAAATTGTGTCATCGGTGGGTCAATAAACTGACACGCGCTCAACACTAAAGAGGAAGTTATGAAGATTAGACGTTTTTTTGGCAAAGATATGCGCGAAGCCCTCAAGCAAGTAAAAGATGAGCTAGGTGGAGATGCGGTGATCATGTCTAATAAAAAGGTGTCAGGCGGTGTTGAGCTAGTAGCAGCCGTTGATCCCTCACCTAGTCCTTCGCAGGGCCAAGCAAAGAGCAACGCAGATTCTAATATGCGTCAAGCACAGAGCACTGTAAATACAGCAAAACGAGCACCGACTTTAAGTGAAGTGATTGGTGATGATATCCCCGATAGCTTGCAGGCTTTGTTAGATAAGCAGCAATCAAATGTCGAAAAACAAAGCAAAGCAAACAGTCAGTATTCCAAAACAGAGCAAATGCGCAGTGAACAGCGCTCAGACGATTCAATGGTGCGCTCTTTAGCCTTTGCTGATTCTGCTGATGATGACGTCAGTATTGAGAACTCTCAAGCAGCTAGCCTAACACCGCCACCGAGCGTGCTAGAGCCAGACCAAATGGATACTATTCGTGCAGAGCTAGAGTCAATCAAAAACGTACTTAAGTTCCAAGTTTCAGAACTTGCCGATGAGCGCAAAAAGCGCAACAACCCAACCCATCATTATCTACACGAACAGCTTTTAGGAATGGGTATAGGCGGCGGATTAGCGCGCCAGTTTGTCGACTTTTTGCCGCATAGCATTGATGAGAAGCAAGGTTGGAAGTACTTGTTGAATCTTCTTTCCAACAGGTTACACGTAGGCGGAAACGACATATTAAATCAATCTGGAGTAGTTGCCTTAGTTGGTCCAACTGGCACAGGTAAAACCACAACGCTTGCTAAACTTGCTGCAAAATATGCACAAAAATATGGTGCCGACCAGGTCGCAATGGTCACCATTGACACTTATCGTATTGCTGCATTTGAACAACTCGCTACCTATGGGCGCATTATTGGCTGCAGCGTTAAAAAAGCGCAAAACGCAGAAGAATTAAACCAGTTGCTATATCAAATGCGCAATAAAAAGCTCGTGTTAATTGACACCGCAGGCTTCAGTCAGCGAGACGCGCGCCTAATAGAGCAGCTGAATGAATACGAAACAGGATTGTCAGTAAATATTCGCAAGTACTTGGTGTTGCCCGCAGGTGCGCAGTATCAGGTACTTAACCAAACTGTTAAAGCCTATCACTCAACTGATGTACAAGGCTGTATTTTTACCAAGCTTGATGAGTGTTACAGCCTCGGCGAAGCATTGAGTGTGGTGATTGAAAACGATCTCTCACTAAGTTATGTCACCGATGGCCAACGTGTGCCAGAAGATATCAAATTAGCCGACGCTGCAAATTTGACTCTAGTAGCTGCCAAACTATACAAAAAGTATGGCTTGCCAACGCTGAGTCAGGAGTCTGCTGTTAGTGCTGGTGGCTTATGATAATCGATCAAGCAAGTAGTTTAAGAACTATGAATCAAAGCAAACAAATCAAAGTTATTGCCGTGACTGGCGGTAAGGGCGGAGTGGGTAAGACCAATTTAACCCTTAACTTAGCAATTGCAGCAGCCAAACAAGGTCAACGCGTGATGGTGCTAGATGCCGATTTAGGCCTAGCAAATGTCGATGTCATGCTTGGGCTACGTGTTGATAAAAACTTATCACATGTGTTGTCAGGGGATTGCACCCTCGACGAAGTATTGGTTACCGGTCCTTATGGCATAAAAATCGCGCCGGCAACCTCGGGTACAAAATCGATGGCAGAGCTTGGTGTGCATGAACATGCGGGTTTAATTCGCGCCTTTAGCGAACTTAAAACGCCTATCGACTTGATGTTGGTAGACACCGCTGCCGGAATTTCAGACATGGTAGTGAGCTTCTCAAGAGCGGCACAAGATGTGGTGATGGTGGTGTGTGATGAGCCAACATCTTTAACCGATGCCTACGCTCTTATCAAGATTTTAAACAGAGAGCACGGTGTATTCAAATTCAAAATAGTTGCGAATATGGTGCGTTCAGAACGCGAGGGGCGCGAGCTCTTTAGCAAACTATCAAAGGTTACCGGCAGATTTTTAGATGTCGCGCTTGAGCTAGTCAGTATTGTTCCCTTTGATGAAAATGTAAGAAAAGCCATCAGAAAGCAAACCGCAGTCGTTGACGCTTTTCCTGGGTCGCCGGCGTCCAAAGCTATCTCTAAGTTAGCAGAACGTTCGATGACATGGCCCATTCCGACACAAGCAGGCGGACACCTAGAGTTTTTCATTGAAAACCTAGTGTCTTTGCGTGAGTAGGTAAATATAGTGAGTAATAAAGTGACAGTATATCAACAGCAAATAGATAAAAACCAATTGGTTGAGCGCCACGCGCCACTGGTCAAAAGAATTGCGCATCACTTGATGGCAAGGCTACCGGCAAGCGTGTTGATTGATGATCTGATTCAGTCTGGAATGATTGGCTTACTTGAGGCTGCCAGAAACTTTGATGGCACAAAAGGAGCAAGCTTCGAAACCTTTGCTGGCATCCGCATACGCGGCGCGATGTTAGACGAAATTCGCAAAGGTGACTGGACTCCGCGCTCTGTGCATAAAAACTCTCGTGCCATTACCGAAGCAATTAATTTAGTTGAGCGCGAGACAGGAAGAGATGCCCGCGATACCGAAGTCGCTGAAATTATGAATGTTTCAGTGCAGGAGTATCATCAAATGCTCAATGAAGTAAACGCTGGGAAACTAGTAGGTATTGAGGATTTAGGGGTCAGCGAAGACGTTTTAACTAATGAAGAAAACAAAGGCGCTGACAAACCTTTTGAAGAAATGATGCAAGGATCATTTCAGAAAGCGCTCGCTCGGGCGATAACAACATTACCAGAGCGTGAAGCGATCGTGTTGTCCTTGTATTACGACGAAGAGTTAAACCTACGTGAAATTGGTGAAGTATTAGAGGTGAGTGAATCTCGAGTGAGTCAAATTCACAGTCAGGCTATGCTTAAACTGAAAGCTAAAATGCAGTCTTGGCGGTCGGTTGAGTAATAAAACGATTTGTTCTTGGGGACAAAGCACTAACAAAAACATGCAGTACAAATTCCATGGCGGAGGTAGTTTTGGATAAGAATATGAAAATCCTGGTTGTTGATGACTTTTCAACAATGCGGCGAATCATTAAGAATTTGCTTAAGGACTTAGGTTTCACTAACGTTCAAGAGGCAGATGACGGTAACACTGCGTTACCTATGCTCAATCAGGGTGACTTTGATTTTGTTGTTACCGATTGGAACATGCCGGGTATGCAGGGTATTGATTTACTAAGAGCTATTCGCTCAGACGATCGCCTTAAGCATCTACCGGTATTAATGGTGACAGCGGAAGCGAAGAAAGAGCAGATTGTTGCTGCTGCGCAAGCGGGCGTAAATGGTTATGTGGTTAAACCTTTTACTGCTGCTACGCTGAAAGAGAAATTGGACAAGATCTTCGAACGTCTAGGTTGATAACCGTTTAAGAGGTGACGTCTAATGACGAATGAAGCATCTTTAATTTCGCTCGAAGAAGCGAAAGCACTTGTGGCGCACTTAGAGGCGGACGAAGTTGAGTCTGCTAATAATATTGTGCACAACATCACGCTTAGAGAATCCACAGAATTGTTTTCTGATGTGGGTAAACTGACACGTCAACTGCATGACTCGTTGCGTAACTTTCAGCTCGATGAACGTATTTCCAGTCTTACCAAAACGCAAATTCCTGACGCTCAATCACGCCTAGAATATGTGATTGAAGAAACCGAAAAAGCCGCCAACTCGACCATGGACGCAGTAGAGCGAAGCATGCCTATTGCTGAAGCCTTAAACGGACGTTTAACGACCGTATTGCCCGAGTGGAAAAAACTCATGTCAAGGCAAATCGAGTTAGGTGAATTTAAATCACTGTGTGTCGATTTAGATAAGTTACTAAGCGATGCTCACCAAGACTCGGCCACATTGAATTCAATGTTAACCGAAGTTTTGATGGCGCAAGGTTACCAAGATCTTACCGGGCAGGTGATTCGCAGAGTCATCGAATTGGTAAAAGATGTTGAAGATAATTTAGTTGGAATGCTGTCAGCATTCAGTGATGAAGAACCGAAAAAAGAAAAGACTGAAACCGCCGCTGGAGAAGATAAGTCTCAACCTTCTCAGAAAACTGGCGATAAGGTTAAAGCCGAAGGGCCAATTATTGATGCAGCAGAACGCGACGACGTAGTACACGGTCAAGATGATGTTGACGATCTGTTGTCTAGTTTAGGTTTTTAGGGGAGCAAACGAATGTCGTTTGAAGTTGACGAGGATATCTTGCAAGACTTTCTGGTGGAAGCCGGAGAAATCTTGGAGCAGTTACAAGAGCAACTCGTAGATTTAGAAAATAATCCAGAAGACTCTGATCTTTTGAATGCCATATTCCGCGGCTATCACACAGTGAAGGGCGGTGCAGGCTTTCTATCATTAGGTGAGTTGGTTGATATT
The DNA here is from genome assembly GCA_964418575.1 of uncultured Glaciecola sp. Lineage (GTDB taxonomy): Bacteria > Pseudomonadota > Gammaproteobacteria > Enterobacterales > Alteromonadaceae > Glaciecola. The sequence continues at coordinate 7,639 of CAYQMI010000033.1, read as the reverse complement.
TGTCATGGTGCCGAAAATGTTTTCGATATTATGCGCAACGGTCAGCGCACACTTACCCCAGAACTAATGGATGTTATTCTGCAGTCTACCGACGTTGTTGTGGATATGTTCGAGCAAGTTAAATCTCGTGAACCACTTACTCCTGCCCCAGCGCATTTAATTGAGTTGTTACACAAATTAAGCAAACCTGAATCCCCTGACGAACAGATATTCGAGAATGCAGCCAGCGCCGAACCTGCTCAACAAAGCGAACCTGAGGCTGAGCAAGTACCCCAAGTCGATGCAGCACCCGTACCAGAACCAGAGCAGCCAGCGCCAGCGTCTGCCCCAAGCAGCGAAAAAAGCAGCGACGGGATTGAAGAAATTACTGAGGACGAGTTTGAAGCTTTGTTAGACGAACTGCACGGCGGTTCATCGAGTAAAGCAGCGCCAGCCCCAAAAGATGAAGCTAAAGCAACACCAACCGAGAGCACTGGCGGTGACGACGATATCAGCGATGATGAGTTTGAGGCTTTGCTTGATGATTTACACGGCAAAGGCAAGTTCAAAGCCGAAGATGCAGCAAAAGAAGCTCCAAGTGCACCTAAGGCTGACGAAGCTGCTAAAAGTGGCGGTGACGATGAAATCACCGATGAAGAATTTGAAGCATTATTAGATGACCTGCATGGCTCTGGTAAAGCACCCGTAATAGCTAAGCCAAGTGAAACGGTCAAAAAAGAAGAGGCAAACGCGCCTGCTGCGCAAGATAATGCGCCAAGCAAAGCAACTAGTGCTGCTCAGCCCCAAGCTAAAGCAGAGCCTGCAAAACCTGCAGCGCCAAGCACTAGCTCGCAAGCTACTAGCGCAGCGCCTAAAGCACCGGCTAAAAAGTCAGATAAACCAGCTGCCCCACAAGCCGAAACTACCGTTAGGGTTGATACCAAACGCCTTGACCAAATTATGAACATGGTGGGCGAACTAGTGTTAGTGCGCAATCGCTTGCTGAGCTTAGGCATCAATAATGCCGATGAAAGCATGTCCAAAGCGATTGCAAATCTAGATGTGGTAACGGGCGATTTGCAAGGCGCGGTGATGAAAACCCGTATGCAGCCAATTAAGAAAGTATTTGGTCGCTTCCCTCGGGTTGTGAGAGATTTAGCGCGCACCTTGAAGAAAGAAATTACTCTTGTACTTGAAGGTGAAGAAACCGATTTAGATAAAAACTTAGTGGAAGCGCTAGCAGATCCATTGGTGCATTTGGTCAGAAATTCAGTAGACCATGGTATTGAAATGCCAGCAGAGCGAGAAGCTTCAGGCAAGCCAAGCATGGGAACCGTGCGCCTAGCAGCCTCTCAAGAGGGCGATCATATACTTCTTACCATTGCCGATGACGGTAAAGGTATGGACGCTGAGAAGCTCAAAGAAATTGCTATTAGCCGCGGTGTACTCGATGCAGATTCTGCTGCACGCATGTCGGATGTAGAGGCATTTAATCTAATTTTTGCTCCTGGCTTTTCTACCAAAACCGAAATCAGCGATATTTCTGGTCGCGGTGTGGGCATGGATGTGGTGAAAACCAAGATTAATCAGCTTAATGGCTCGGTAAGCATTAACTCTGAGCTGGGTAAGGGCACTACACTTGAGATTAAAGTACCTTTAACCTTGGCGATATTGCCGACCTTGATGATAGTTGTGGGCAAACAAACTTTTGCCTTGCCACTAGGTGCGGTAAACGAAATTATAAACATGGACTTAAAACGCACGAACACTGTTGACGGCCAGTTGACAATGATTGTGCGCTCAAAAGCTATTCCATTGTTTTATTTAAATGATTGGCTAAACCCGATGAAGCCTATAGAAAGCAGAGCCACAGGGCATGTTGTGGTAGTGCAAATTGGTACTCAGCAAATTGGTTTTGTTGTGGACTCATTGATTGGGCAAGAAGAAGTAGTAATCAAGCCATTAGACGCATTACTGCAAGGTACTGCTGGTATGGCTGGTGCTACCATCACCTCCGACGGCGGTATTGCCTTGATATTGGACATTCCAAACTTGTTAAAACGCTACGCTTAATTTTTTAAAACAAGTGTTACGCAAACATAAAAAATTAGTCGCATTGAAGGATGCGACTTTTTTGTTTTAATTATTGCTATAAACATGGCT
>CAYQMI010000033.1:0-5397 GCA_964418575.1 uncultured Glaciecola sp. | reverse complement strand
GCTATAAACATGGCTTTGGCCAAAGCATCAGAACTACAAAAATAAATTCAATTAAATATATAACTAAGGTTTAGTTAGCATACTTCTTGCTTAATTAGTCTTAAGATTTGAACAACTTTAAATGCGCTGCAATTTCTATATGAAAGTTTGGACCATAGTTAATCAAAAAGGCGGAGTAGGTAAAACCACAACTTCCATTTCTCTTGCGGGGAGCCTGACCGCTATGGGTTATAAAGTGTTGCTGCTCGATTTAGATCCACACGCTTCTCTTACTTATTATTTAGGCTTAGACGCCGAAACTTTGACAACGACCTTATATGACGTTTTTTGTCAGGAGCCTGAGCAGCCTTTTGACGCTCGTGACGCGTTGCAAGCGACTAAAATTAAAAACCTTGCGCTTTTGCCAGCTCATATTGCCTTGGCGACCTTAGATAAGCGTTTTGGTACGAAACCCGGTAAGGGCTTGGTAATAAAAAAAGCACTGGCCCAATTATCTAGTGACTTTGATATTGCGATTATTGATTGCCCACCCGTGCTCGGCGTATTGATGGTCAATGGCTTAGTGGCAGCGGATAAAGTTGTAGTGCCAACACAAACTGAACACCTCGCATTACGCGGACTCGACAGAATGTTGCAAACTATTTCGCAGCTAGCGCCAACAATGAATAAAAAGGTGCGTACCTTGGTCGTTGCGACCTTATTTGACCGTCGGGTCAATGCTTGTATGTTGGCTTACAATAAAATGCGAGATATATACAAAGCGCATATGTGGCGAGGCTACATACCAGTTGACACAAAATTCAGAGAAGCCAGTCAGCAGGGACTACCTATCAACATGATTGTAAAAGATAGTCGCGGCAGTTTTGCTTACGACAAATTAACCAATGAGCTGTTAAAAGATGCCGCCTAGTGATGCTAAGTTGGCACTGAATGCCTATTTTGATTCGCTCACCTCAACCGATGAGCATAGCTACAGCGACGAACTCGCCCTAGCGTCTCGATTGCTTGAAAATGCGAACAGCATATTGATTGAAGATGCTCATAAAGATGAACTTCTAACTGGCGACCCCTTAGCAGAAAATACTTCTTTGTTAAGTGATTCAGCAAAAATCGAGATTGAAAGTAAAGAAATTGCGCCAGCGGTCGAAACAGTAAGCAGAGAAGCACCGCTTTTAAGTGAAGTGGAAGTAGCTGAAGCTGAGAAAGTGAGTACTATCGATAGCAACACAAGTAGCTATCAAACTTTGAAGCAGAAGTTGCCAAATCGTTTTCAGGCTTTATTTTTTGAGGTGGCAGGTTTAACCCTTGCCATACCGTTAATCGAACTTGGTGGTATTGTTCAAATGCAGGAATTGAATAAATTACCAGGCAAGCCACAATGGTTTATGGGCGTGCTAATTAAACAGAATGATAAGTATCAGTGTGTGGATACTGCCCGTTGGATAATGCCTGAAAAGTATACTCAGGCGCTGGCAGAATCATTAAACTATACTTATGCAATACAGTTAGGAAAAACGCCATGGGCATTGGCTTGTTCGCACTTAGCGACTACTTTTGAACTCACCCATGACGATATTAAATGGCGGGAAAGTGGCGCGAAGCGTCCTTGGCTCGCTGGAATGATTAAACAAAAAATGTGCGCTTTAATCGATGCAAGCCAGTTAATCAACTTGCTCGAGTCTAAGCCAACAAAAACGCAAGTGGTAACGGAGTAAAATCTATGTCTGAGAAAAAAGCGACAGCATCGGCAAACGATCCAAACGATGAAGTCCTACAATGGGTCACCTATCGTCTAGACGAAGAGACTTATGGCATCAACGTTATGCAGGTGCAAGAAGTACTGCGTTACACTGAAATTGCTCCGGTACCCGGTGCCCCCGATTATGTGATGGGGATTATTAATTTGCGCGGCAACGTTGTAACGGTAATCGATACCCGCGCACGTTTTGGCTTACCCTCGTCAGAAATCACGGATAATTCTCGCATAGTGATTATTGAATCAGATGAACACGTTGTTGGGATTTTGGTGGATAGCGTAGCGGAAGTAGTTTATTTACGCTCGTCGGAAATCGACAGTGCGCCGAATGTAGGCACGGAAGAGAGCGCTAAGTTTATCCAAGGCGTATCTAACCGCGACAATGAGCTGCTTATATTGGTGGACCTGAATAAGCTGCTTAGCGATGACGAATGGGATGACGTGATTGGTATGTAGTCATACTGCTTTAAAAAGTATTAAGTTGCTTAGCCCTATTATCTGAATTGAAAAATTATTTCGTTCAAAAAACCTGATCAATCAGGTTTTTTGCGTTTAAAGCGACGCTGTTAATTCAATAAAAACTATTTGCTCTTCACATGGCTTAATAGTTTTCATATCGGACGAACAAGAGATAAGCTTCTTGTGACATTAAATAGTTTCAAAAGCCCAAGCTTATTAAACACATAGCCTATGATAGGCTTAAAAAGTGGATTTGAACTGGGAAAGCTGAGGGTTCGTTTTGATTAAAAATACTGTTAGCGTTTCGTTTATATTACTTGTTTGCGCCGTTACCACTGCCTGTTTATTGGCAAATAAGGCACAAGCAGCAGAGTGGGGAAACTGGCAAATAAGCGGCGCATGGGGCAAAGGTTTATCGCGCTATGAATTAAACTTCGCTGAAAATACGAGAATGCGACCAGAAGCGTTTCGATTCAGTATTGCCCAAGCCGATATTTTGAGCTGGCAGTTAAGCAGCAACACATCATTGTATTTAGATTTAGATGCCAGTGTTTTTCATCTAAACGACCCACGACGAAAACGACATATCACAGCACTTTCCTTAGTACCCATGTGGCGAATCGAATATCCATTTGAAACGTTTACTCCATTTTTACGCCTCGGAATTGGCGTAGCGGTTTTAGACAGCACTGAGTGGATGGATAGAAAAATGGGGTCGCATCTTCACTTTGAAGACAGGATAGAGTTAGGTATTCGTATTGCTAAACATCAAGTAGCGACAGGAATTAGTCACTTTTCAAATGCGAATCTGGCTGATATTAACCATGGAGCCAACGTGTATTATATTGGTTATGCTTATCGGTGGTAGAGTAACTTGGTTTTTTACGTAGATAAGCTATATCTGAAAGCAAACGTAGTAAAGCCTTTCACTGGTTATCTAGCTAAATTTCAGCAATACTATGCGACTGTTTTAAGCTATAAAAGAAACGAGCTTACCTTTGAATTATTTAAATCTTAGTGAACATGACGCCGCGTATATTCAAAGCTCTTTAACTCAGAGCGTTCTCACAATCAAAATGAACAAGCCGAATAAACTCAATGGATGGACAGCTGAAATGATGGCTGCAATGGCCACTTCTTTTGAGAAGGCGAAGCATGATCAAGCTGTGAAGGCGGTAATTTTTACTGGTGCTGGTGACTACTATTGTGCGGGCGTTAATTTAGGCGGTACTTTAAAAATAATGGCACCTAAAAAGCTACACCGCTTAATTGTTGAACGAAATATTGAGCTGTTCGAGCGTTTTTTGAGTTTTCCAAAACCTATATTGATTGCAACAAATGGGCCTGCTATTGGTGCGAGTGTTACCTCTGCAACACTATGCGATGCCATTATCGCTGCCGATACTAGCACCTTCTCAACTCCATTTGCCGCGCTCGGTATATCACCTGAAGGCTGTTCAAGTATTCAGTTTGCTCGCATGATGGGCGAAGAAAATGCACAGCGCATGCTTGGTAAAGAAGGCTTCAGACCAAATGCACAAGAAGCTTTAGAGGCTGGTTTAGTGCAATATGTTGCGCCAAAAGATGCTTTGCAAAGTCAGGCGCAAGCAATCGCTGAAAAATGGATTGAAGAAGGTCGAGAGCGCTCTTTTATGGGAGGCAGTCAGCTAGACGAGCTCAGAGCCGTGAATGAACGTGAATCGGTCGAACTGGCTAACTGTTTCTTAGGTGCTGACTTTTTAAAAGGCCAGTATCATTTTCTATCGTCGAAGAAAAAATATGGCCCCGCGCTGATGTTTTTAACGCTGTGGGGCACACGGTTTTTATGGAAACATCTTCTTTAATTGCCAGTGAAATCATTATTGCTGTAAATGTTCGCCAAGTAAATCAGGCAAACGCTCGGGAGTGAATATTTCAATCCAATAGCCATCAGGGTCTTTGATAAAGGCAATGCCTTTCATTTTTCCGTCGTCAGTTTTTTTTTGGAACTCGACACCTAAGGATTCAAAACGTTTACAGGCAGCATCAATATCGGGTACGGCAAAACCAATGTGCCCAAAGCCTTTTGGCGCCTCATTGCCGCTGTGATACGACAGTTGCGCATCGTTTTCATCACCCCAGTTGTGGGTGAGCTCGAGCATGGCAGGGCGGCCAAAGGTTTGAACGATGCGTTCGCTGCTATCTTCTGACCACTGCGCTTTTTGCTCCGGCGAAATGCAGGCCATAAAATAAAGTGTAAATTGCATTTCATCAAAGTCCAAACGTTTTACTAAGGTCATGCCGAGCACTTCGCTGTAAAATTTGAGTGTGCGTTTTGGGTCCTTAATTCTTAACATGGTTTGATTAAACACAAATTCATGGGTGGCTGCATCGTGCTCTTCAACTAACCCATCTGCTTGATCAAAATGACGGCTCATATAAATAATCCTTAACTGTTTTGGCTTAATTGAGAGATGGGCACCTCTACAAACATTTCAAGCTGCTTAACTATTTTGTTTTTATGGTTATACTCTTTACCTAAGTCGAGCTAATAAAAAGAAGTAATATGCAATCGTCTCCAACGCTTTGGGTAAGTATCGCGCTTTCACTGTTGTGCATCGTGTTAGTGGTGGTGCTTTGGGTATATGCTAAAAACATAAAAACAAAATTAATGCAGTCTGTGGGTTTAATCGATGAGCTTTATAAACTCAATACAGCGCAGTCCGCCAATATAGAGAAGTTAAAATCGCAAATTTTAAAAAATAATAAAGTCAGTAAGGCGCTGCAAAATGATTATCAAACCTTCAGTAATGAAGTGCAAGATAGCCTCAATAAAGTAAGTGACACCGTTGAACGACTAGAAGAGCAAGACCCTGCTTTAAAAATGTATAGTAAGGCGAGTAAGCTGGTAGAGCAGGGAGCTGCGATGGAGGATATTATAGAGGCCAGCGGCCTGCCGCGAGCGGAAGTTGAAGTGCTTATGTCTTTGCATGCTAAGAGCCAGCACCTGAATAAATAGCGGTATTTACCTTTTTTAAATAAAACCGAAAATATAAAACCCTTTCTCAGAGCTCATCCGTTAGTAGCGAATATAAAGGTGTTCAAATCTTTGGACACCTATGTAATTCAACACTATAAAGGATGAACCTTATGAGCCCTTCTTTAAAAAATAACGCGTTTAAATGTAAATTAAGCTTAGTTTC
>CAYQMI010000032.1:3537-31801 GCA_964418575.1 uncultured Glaciecola sp. | reverse complement strand
GATTCGCAACTCATGGATGAAAAAAGACAAGGATGTCACTTTCTGTTGTATACACTCGCGCCAATATTGGAATAGAAGCCCCTCTGGTTACCATTGAGGTACATTTATCCAACGGTATGCCGGCATTTCAACTGGTTGGCTTACCGGAGACTTCGGTTAAGGAAAGCCGAGATAGAGTGCGCAGCGCATTGATCAACGCCGGTTTTGAATTCCCTAGCAAACGCATCACTGTGAACATGGCGCCCGCCGATTTGCCCAAAGGTGGCGGCCGTTTTGATTTGGCCATTGCGATTGGCATTATTGCGGCCAGTGAGAACATATCCAATGTGGCGCTCGAGGAATATGAATTTGTAGGTGAGCTTGCACTATCTGGCGAGCTTCGCTCAATACAGGGCGCGCTGCCAATGGCTTTCAGTGCCGGTAAAAGCGGTCGCCAGTTAATACTCCCGCAAACCAACGCTAGTGAGGCAGCCTTGGTGGGCAAAGAAAATGTGCTCAGTGCCAACAACCTCTTTGATGTGTATTTGCACCTAACCGGCAAACAAACATTGCCACTTGCCCAAGCCGAAGAGACCACAAACAACCGCCCTGATTATGGTGATTTGCAAGAAATTATCGACCAACAGCACGCTAAACGCGCGCTAGAGATAGCCGCTAGTGGCGCACATAATTTATTGCTGTTTGGCCCAGCTGGCACAGGTAAGAGCATGTTGGCCAGTCGCCTGCTCTCAATCATGCCCGACTTACCCAATGATGATGCACTAATGGTCGCCAGTATTCGCTCAGTGGCGGGAGATACCATAAACGCCGATAATTGGCGCCAGCGCCCCTTTCGTCAGCCACACCATTCGAGCTCGGCAGCAGCGCTTGTTGGCGGTGGCACCTATCCAAAACCCGGTGAAATAACCCTCGCCCATAAAGGCGTACTTTTTCTAGATGAACTTCCAGAATTTGGCAGGCATGTGCTCGATGTTATGCGAGAGCCGCTTGAAACTGGAGTCATCAATTTATCCAGAGCGTCACACAAAGTGACTTACCCAGCTGACTTTCAACTGATTGCGGCTATGAATCCAAGTCCTACTGGTGATGTTGAAGACAAACGAGCCAACGCTGATCAAGTACTGCGTTACCTTAACCGTATATCGGGCCCACTGCTCGACCGAATCGACCTGCAGGTTAACGTACCGAGGGTGAACTTAGAACGAACCTTAAATCAAAATACACCGCATGAAGCTGAACCAAGTGCGCCTGATAATACGATTGAAGCGCCTGAAGCAAGTTCTGTTGTTAAAGCTAGAGTGGAAAAAGCCCATACGATTCAAATAGAACGGCAGGGCGCATTAAATAGTGCGCTTAACAACCAAGCTATAAAACAGCACTGCAAACTCAGTAGCGAGAATCAGCGTTTTATCACTCAAGCCATCGATACCCTTGGGCTTTCTATGCGGGCTTACCATCGCACCTTAAAAGTGGCGCGCACAGTGGCCGATTTACAAAGTAGTGAAGAAATACAGCAGAGCCACATTGCTGAGGCCTTAAGCTTTCGTAATTTCGATCGCTTGCTGCATCAGCTAACAAAAAGCTGAGTTAAGGTTTTTATTAAAGGCTCTTGCGCGCGCTCTTTCAAATAACACACGCCAATTTGGTACGGCTCAATATTCGAAACATTAAGCGCTCGTACTTTACTTTTTACCACTGAGTTTTCAAGCACAATGCTTGGCACAAAACCTACACCTAAGCCAAGCGCCACCATACTCACAATTGCCTCATTACCTGAAACCTGCGCATACACATGAGGCCTCACATTTTGCTCGGCAAACCAATGATTAACTATGCGCTTTGATGGGCCTTTTGAGGGCATGATCACATGCACTTCATGCCAAGGCATACTCTGCCAGTTTTCGACGCTCATGTTCTTGGGAACGATCAGGCTCAAAGGCACCACATCAACATTTGCAAAGCCAACGTTACTCGGAAATTCAGGCGTATAAATTGCCAATGATATATCTACCTCGCCAGAGGCCACCTTACCAACTGAAAGAGAATGGTCCCCAGTATCAAGTTTTATATCAATTGAGGGATACTGTTGATGCAGCTTGTCGAGCATGGCTGGGAGGTAAGTTTGACTAGCCGTAACCGAACAATACAAAGAAAGCTCGCCCACCAACGCTTGCTCTGAGCTTTTCAGTGCCTGCTTCATTATCGCATACTCAGTCAGGGTTGAATCTGTGAACTCTAGCAATCGCTGACCTGCATGGGTAAGGGCAACGCTGCGATTATTACGAATGAAGAGTCGAGCATCACATTCTTGTTCCAAACGCGTGATGACTCTGGTTAGGGTCGGCGGCGAGACAAACATAGCCGAAGCGGTTTTAGAAAAGTGCAGGCTATTTGCTAAATGCTGAAATAAGCGAAGACTTTTAATATCCATTTATACGATTCCTCATAAACATAATTTTGCCTTGCAACACTATCCTAAGGCATCAACTGGCTGCGATCTGATTAATAAAACACATTTACGCTAGGTGAATGAAACATAAAAAGACGAGTAAATTACTACGAAAGTCAAAAACTATTCAGAATGCATTTAAAACGCCATACATTTCATTTAGTGAAATACTATATTGTTTATAATTCAATTTAAGAAACAAAACAAATTTTATATAGTGAAAGTCCAGTCGTAAAGACTACCCAATTTTATTTTCAGGATATTCATGACAAATTATTTCAATAGCTTGCCGTTTAGAAAACAACTCGACCAGTTAGGTCAATGCCGCTTTATGGGGCGTGAAGAGTTTTCGGCTGGTTGCGATGACTTAAAAGGCCAATCAATTGTAATTGTTGGCTGCGGCGCACAAGGTCTAAATCAAGGCTTAAACATGCGCGACTCAGGCTTAAACGTATCTTACGCTTTGCGTCAGGCTGCCATTGATGAAAAACGCGACTCTTTTAAACGTGCTTCAGAAAACGGCTTTACCGTTGGTACCTATCAAGAGCTTATCCCTACAGCGGATTTGGTCTATAACCTCACACCAGACAAACAGCATGCTAGCGTTGTAGAGGCAGTCATGCCGCTTATGCAAAAAGGCGCTGTTTTAGGCTATTCGCACGGCTTTAATATCGTAGAAGAAGGTCAGCAAATCAGAAGCGATATTACTGTAGTTATGTGCGCTCCTAAATGCCCAGGTACAGAAGTACGAGAAGAGTACAAACGTGGATTTGGTGTACCTACACTTATTGCGGTACATCCTGAAAACGACCCACAAGGTAAAGGCCTTAAGATTGCCAAAGCACTTGCAAGCGCTACTGGTGGCGACAGAGCAGGTGTACTTGAAAGCTCATTTGTTGCTGAAGTGAAGTCTGACTTGATGGGCGAGCAAACTATTTTGTGCGGCATGCAACAAGCTGCTGCCATTGTCGGTTTTGAGAAAATGGTAGCCGATGGTGAAGACCCTGCTTACGCATGTGCGCTTATTCAATATGGATTAGAAGCAATAACCGAAGCGCTTAAGATAGGTGGCGTGACAAATATGATGGACCGTTTGTCTAATCCGGCAAAAGTCGAAGCCTTTGAGCTAAGCGAAGAACTTACCACATTGTTCAGACCTTTATTTGAGAAGCATCAAGACGATATTTTGAGCGGTGAGTTCTCACGCACGATGATGGCTGATTGGGCAAATGGTGATGCTAACTTATTAAAGTGGCGTGAAGAAACTGGCCAGTCTGCCTTTGAAAACGCGCCCGTATATGAAGGCAAAATCGACGACCAAACCTTTTTTGATAAGGGTATTTTAATCGTTGCCATGATAAAGGCCGGCGTTGAATTAGCCTTTGACGTCATGGTAGAAGCAGGCATTTTACCTGAGTCTGCATATTATGAATCACTGCACGAAACACCGCTTATTTCTAATACCATTGCGCGCAAGCGTTTATATGAAATGAACGTTGTTATTTCAGATACTGCAGAATACGGAAACTACCTGTTTGCAAACGCCGCAGTGCCTTTATTGCAAGAACACATTATGCCGAAGATCACGCGCGTTCAACTTGGTGGCGGAATGGAAAATCGTTCCAATGGTGTCGACAATAAACGTTTGGTTGAAATAAACAAAGCAATACAAAGCCACGGTGTGGAAACCGTTGGTGAAGTTTTACGTGGCTACATGACCGACATGAAAGCCATCGTTAGTTAAGTTTTAAGTTTTAAGTTTTAAGTTTTAAGTTTTAAGTTTTAACAATCGTAGCTTATGCATGGTTACGATTTACAGTTCTGTCGTTAGGTGCTTTAACTAAGCTCCTTTTGCCCGGTCAATTTGGCCGGGCTTTTTTATTTTCTGAAGAGTGGTTTGGTAGGGCAGAACTTAGCTGTCACGCAAACTATTCGCTTTGATATACCGAAGCTGAACTAAATCACCCGACTTAGTTGACTGATGAAAAATAGCAGGTAAAGTTAAGAGTATAAATTTTACGCTATTGAAGTCTCAATACTTCGTCGTTTAACAATCAAGGATGTCATATGAAGTTTAATGTATTAGCACTAGTACTGTTATGCACCGCTTGCTCAAGCAGCGCTGTTGACCGTAACCAACTTAATTCAACCATTACCATTAACTATGGTGAAGTGATTGGTGTTGGAAAAACCAAAGTAGACTCGAGCGCTCCAGGTGGAGCTATGATGGGTGGCGTAATAGGAGCGGCTACAAGTGGTAAACATCATCGCGGCAAACACGCCTTAGAGGGAGCATTAGCTGGCGGGATCCTTTCAGCGATACTAGACGGCAATCGTGATGCCTATTCTTATGAGATTGAACTTAAAAATGGCTCTGAAGTGAAAGTGCTTACTGAACAGTCGGGTATACGAGTAGGCGATTGCGTATCGTTCGAACAAGGACGCACTACAAACGTTCGACGCGTACCAGATGTGCACTGCGATTTTCATAACCACCCTGCGATGCAAGATAGCTATGTACAATCATCTGCTCACTTTGATGCAGCGCAGTGCAATGCCGCCAAACAACAAGTGCTCGCCGCAAAAACTGAAGAAGAAGTGGATGTTGCTATGAAAAAAACCAGCATTTTTTGTGACTGAGGTTTTAAATCTGCCTCTTGACCGCTTTAGTTGCAACAGTCACCGCAGCATAGGTAACTAAACCAAAACCTAAAAACCCATAGGCAATGGGTTGAATGCTATCGATTAAATATTGATTAATAAACACTGCTATCGGTACCGATAGCATGCTAGTAAAGCAGCCGATAAAGGCCGCGCCAACCCCAGCGATATGCCCTACTGGCTGCATTGCTAGCGAGTTCAAATTACCAAACAAAATACCAATAAAGAAAAAACCAACAAACATGGTGCCAACAAATAACGCTAGAGGCGGCTTACCATCAAAATAGATACCCTCAGCAACCAAGGTTAGGGCAAAGGCAATGGTGAGTACCAAGGCAAAAGAAATCAATTTGATCATCCCTAAGCGGACTACCATAATTCCATTGAACAAAGACGCGGCACCAATAGAAAAAGCCAACAGAGCAAATAACAAAGGAAAAAGCTCACCAGTTTGATAAATGCCTTGAAATATCGTTTGCGAACCACTTAAGTAAGCGAGAAATGCACCAAAGATGGTACCCATTCCAATCGACGCGCCCATTACCACGGGGTTCCGTAACAACCATAAAATAGACTGTCCAAAGCTTTTCCAGTTAAACTTCAAACGTTTGGCTCTAGGAAGCGTTTCCCCTTGTCGAGCAAAAAACCAAACCCCTGAAATGACACACACAATGGCAAATACAGTGAAGATGTGTCTCCAACCCGCCACTTTCATCACAATTTGGCCCATTAGAGGCGCCACCATCGGCATAAGAATAAAAATAACGGTAATAAAGCTCATGACTCGCGCCATTTTATCACCTACGTACAAATCACGAATCAGCGCCATAGACGCTATGCGCGGACCTGAAACGCCAAAGGCTTGAATCAAGCGACCAATTAACATTGTTTCCATGCTGTTTGATAGGTAACAAACCAGTGTGCCCACTAAAAATATAATTAGCCCGACCAAAATCGTTAAACGCCGACCACGAGCATCGGCAAAGGGACCAAAAAACAACTGGCCAAGCGCCATACCTGCAAAAAACAGCGAAATTATTAAATAGGTTTGTTGATTACTTTGGCTATTTAGCTGCTCGCCAATCACGTCCAGCGCGGGCAGCATGGCATCGATGCTCAATGCAACTAAAGAAGTAAGCAAAGCCATTAAGAAAATGAACTCACCAAGTGGTAAGGCTTTGCGTGAGCTTGCGCTCGTTGGAGAAAGGGCTGCGGTCATTAAAAATTAACTAAGTTATAGCTCGATTAAAACAGCCGGTCAATTTAGCACAGTCGGCATGAATCGAACATAATAAATATGAGGTTTGCTTAGCTTTTATTTCATTAGTTATGCATATTTTAACAGTCGTTCAAAGCTTTCTGTTTTATGAGCAATCGATTGCTCAAACAGGCTTTTTAAATACACTTGATTGCTGTAAATATTCTGGTTATATTTTTGTTCTGTCCATTTTTTGAGTTCAAAGAACAAAAAAGTGCACAACAAGTTGTGTTGATTACATTGACGTAGTCAACGTTGTTTATTTCAGATTAAAAGGACTCACGGATGAAGTTACTCTATACATTCATAGCAATATTCAGCCTTTCCATTTTTATCACTAGCTATGCCCATAGCAAGCCAAGCGCGGCGGATTTCGCCCAAGCAGACCAGTATTCAGATGCACAGCTATCACCTGATGGCACAAAACTAAGCGTACGTATTCAAGTAGACCAACGCTGGCGCTTAGCGGTATTTGATTTAGCGACCTTTGAAACAATTGGCGGGGCCAACCTTGGCGGCAATCTTTCAGTAGGCAGCTATTATTGGGCAAACGACGAACGTATCGTGATTGAAATGCTAAACCATGAACCTTGGTTGGACGAACCCGCTTTTTATGGCGAGCTGTTTGCGGTTAACTACGACGGACGTTCATCGGAAGTAATATATGGTTTTAGAGCAGGAGAGCAGCAAACCGGCTCAAGGCTAAGAAAGAAGCAGTTTGTTAGAGGATGGGCAAGAGTACTTAATCTTCTGCCTGACGATCCAGACAATATTCTTATTTCATCAACCCCATGGGGCGAAGGGCAAAGTGCCATCCCTTCGGTACATAAGCTGAATATCTATACCGGTATTATGCAAAGTGCGTACACATACGCGCCTATTCCATATACTAGCTTTGTTACCACCAGAGACGGTGAGCTCTTGTTTGCAACAGGCCTAGATAAAGACGAAAACCGAAAGTCTTATAAATATGACGATGAAAATTGGATTGAGTTTACCGATACCGCAACTGAAGATTTTACGCCCCTTGTCACTAACGACGACAACACCAAGCTTTTCTTTTTAGATCGCAAAGACGGCGATAAACTGGGCCTGTATTCAAAAGACTTAGCCAGCGGCAAAGACAGCAAAATTTATTCAGATGAAGTCGTCGACATCACCAACATAGTGCTATCGAGCGACCGCTCAAGTGCTTACGCGATAAGAGTCGACGACGGTTATCCAGCCTATATGATGTTTAACACTGACTCTGAAGAAGCGGCTATTTACAAAAGTATGCTTGCGACCTTTGAGGGTTACGTCGTCAACATTACCAGCCGTTCAGACGATGGCAGACTTTGGTTGATTCAAACACGAAACGACATATCTCCCGGTACGTTTTATTTATACGACAAAAGCGCAAACAAATTGCAACCTTTGTTTTCTAACATGTCGCATATCCCTCAACAGATGCTCTCAGAGAGCAAGCCATTTTCTTTTGAAGCAAGTGATGGTCGCTCTATTCACGGCTACGTAACTTACCCCGTGAGTATGAAAGAAAATCAAAAGGTACCCTTGATAACTATAGTACACGGCGGTCCACATGGTCCTCGCGATTGGTGGGAGTTTAACCGAGAAGTGCAGATGCTTGCTGCTCAAGGTTATGCTGTGGCACAGGTTAACTTCAGAGGTTCAGGTGGCTATGGCAGTAATTATATGGCTGCAGGCTTCAAGCAATGGGGCGACCGCATACAACTTGATATTATTGAAGGAACGCAACATATCATTGCTCAGGGTAAGATAGCTAAAGATCGTGTTTGTATTATGGGTGGAAGCTTTGGTGGGTATTCAGCGGTAATGTCAGCGAGCATTGCGCCTGATTTGTTCAAATGTGTAATTGCAAACGCTGGTGTGTACGATTTAGAAATGATGTACTCCGACGGCGATGTAAAAGACTTACTCTGGGGTGAGAACTACTTAGAGCGTGCAATTGGTAGAAACCCAAGTGAGTTAAAGGCTTTCTCTCCGGTCCATAATGTTGCTTCTATCAAAGCACCCATCTTAATTGCGCACGGAGAAAAAGACCGCCGAGTGCCGATAGAGCACGCTGAGGCTTTGCGCGATGCACTTAATAAAGCGAATAAGCGTTTTGAGTGGTTTGTAAAACCCGCTGAAACCCATGGCTTTTTTGATGTAGAGAATCGCACTGAATATTATGAAAAAGTGTTAGCGTTTTTAGAAAAACATATTTAACCAACATACTGGGAGGAAAGGCACTGCGCTTTTCCTTCCTTTTTTGAGTAGTGGTTGAATTACTAATCGTCTCGCTTGAGTGAAGTGATTTTGCCATTGCTTAGACTGTAAATCCAAGCATGTATCTTCACTTCTTGTCCGCGAGCCATAGCATCTTGAAATACACTGGTGCGCCGGACATTTTCAGCCTGCTGCAGCACGTTTAGCTCACACAGCTTAGCCAATCTTTCATGCTTACTTAAGCCACTCAATTCTTGTTCATGCTCACTGGCAATGTCCTTGATGTGCAATAGCCAATTATCAATTAAACCAAACTTGTCACCAGTGAGCGCAGCTTCTACTCCGCCGCAGCCATAATGGCCGCACACAATTACATGTTTAACTTTAAGCACGTCGACCGCGTATTGCAGCACCGACAAACAGTTAAAGTCGGTATGCACCACCATATTTGCCACATTACGATGCACAAAAATATCGCCTGGCATCAAATCCACTATTTGATTCGCCGGCACACGGGAATCGGAACAACCTATCCATAAATAAACTGGCGTTTGCTGTTTTGATAACTTACTAAAAAACTCTGGATCTTGTGCGTGAGTAGCGTCTGCCCATCGAATGTTATTGTCGAGCAACTTTTTTATTTCGGGCATTTAATAGCCTAGGGTATTTTTTTATGAAGAATTCACAATGTAGCAGTAAGCAAAACGCCCGACAAGCGTCGAGCGTTTTTATCTTGCTTATGCGTTTTGCTAACGAGAGCTATCTTATAAAACTATCGCCATGTGTGCCGTAAGGCTATTGACGAATTTGTCCATCGCCATATACCACAAACTTTTCAGTGGTAAGTTGCTGCGCTCCCATCGGACCATAAGCATGCAATTTACTGGTTGATATCCCAATTTCCGCACCAAGACCGAGCTGGCCGCCATCAGAAAAGCGTGATGAGGCATTTAGCATGATCACAGAAGAGTTCACTTCACGCATAAAACGCTGAGAGTTACCCAAGTGTTCAGTCACGATTACCTCGGTGTGACCGCTCCCATATTCTTGAATGTGCGCTACGGCTTGGTCAAAGTCGTCAACAACGCGCACCGCGATTTCTAAATCCAAATATTCTGCGTGCCAATCTTCTTCGGTTGCTGGCGTTGCCTCTGCTTCTTTAAAATACGGCAAGCTCTTTTCGCATGCATGCACTTTTACCGACTTTTCAGCGAATAGGGCATCTATCATAGGCAATGCTTTTTCTGCAATATCTTTATGTATAACCAGCGTCTCAAGAGCATTACATACCCCTGTGCGCTGAGTTTTACCGTTTTCCAAAATAGGTAGCGCTTTAGTAAGGTCAGCTTTGGCGTCAATAAATAAATGACACACGCCCTTAAAATGTTGAATCACTGGGATTTTACTGTTTTGCGACACATAACGTATTAGGCCTTCACCGCCTCGTGGAATGATTAAATCGATGCTATCGCTTAGCTCTAACATTTGCGCCATCACTTCGCGATCTGGCACCGGAATTACCGTAGCAATCCCTGTCGGTAAGCCCGCTTTTTCCAAAGCTTCATGCAATACCTTGGCAAGGGCCTTGTTAGAATGTTGCGCTTCTTTACCACCTCGTAAAATAACCGCGTTGCCGGCTTTTAAACATAGGGCGGCAGCATCTATAGTCACATTCGGGCGAGACTCGTAAATCATTGCCACAACACCTAGGGGTATGCGCATTTTGCCTACTTGAATGCCGCTGGGGAGAGGCTTGATATTTGATACACTTCCAAGCACTTCATCTTGGTTTGCAATCTCTGTGACCGCAGACGAGATGGCTTTAACACCCGCCTCGTCTAGCACTAGTCGTTCAACCATCGAAGCGCTCAACCCAGCCTCTTTTGCGTTTGCCACATCTTGTTTATTTGCGCTCAAAATTTGAGGTGTTGCCTCAATAAGCATGGCAGCTATTGATTCGAGTAAGGCTTTTCTCTTACCCTGCGATAAATTGGCTATTGCGGTTTTTGCTGCCTTAGCTTCGGCGGCAGCTTGCTTGATATCAAATGTCATAATGAAGTCTCTTTGTTCTCCTTCTAACTCGATTTTAAAATTCGGTCGTTGTTGTGTGCTATCAACACAAAATCATCTCTGTGTAGCACTTCTGCGCTGTCGCTATAACCCAAGATATATTGGATTTGTGAGCTTTTCGCGCCTTTTATTTGCTGAATTTCAGCTGAGGAATATGCCGCTAGGCCTTTCCCAATAACCTGCCCTTCATGGGTCACAAGTACCGCATCATTCGCAGCAAATTTACCCACTACTTGTGTAATACCCGCAGACAACAATGACGCGCCGCGCTCAGTTACTGCCAAGTATGCGCCTTTATCCACGACTAATTCGCCTTTTGGAGAAGACGTGTGCTTTAACCAATCTTGGCGAGCGGTACTATCATCATCTTTTGCTAAAAACAGCGTTCCCGGGCAATTTCCCGATACCAATTCGTTAAACGTGACAGACTTAGTGCCATTAACCAACAAGGTTTGGATACCTGATTCTGCGCATTTCTGTGCGGCTTGCAGTTTAGTGATCATGCCACCCGTGCCAACCGACGATCCTGCACCTCCAGCAAGTCCCATCACGCCCTCGTCAATATGATCAACAGTTGGCAAAAGTTTCGCCTCTGGGTCGAGCCTCGGATTACCGGTGTATAAACCATCTACATCGGTGCAAATAATCAGGCAGTCGGCTTGAACCGCTATCGCGGTGTGAGCAGCTAAATTATCGTTATCACCCACTTTCGATTCATCAATCGCTACCGTGTCGTTTTCGTTTACGATAGGCAAAACGTCGTGATCGAGGAGCTGCTCCATGGTGTTTTTGATGTTCACAAAACGACGTCGGTCGTTAAGGTCTTCAACAGTCAGTAAAAGTTGCGCACAAGTAAACCCAAATAAGCGCGACCAAGTTGCCATCATCTTTGTTTGCCCAATGGCTGCCATAGCAGATTTCTTACCGGGACTTACACGGTGTTCAGTGGCAATTTCTCCTCGTGCGGCTGCAACGCTGCCAGAGGAAACAAGTACTACTTGCTTGCCTTGTCTACGACTTTCGATGATAAAATTTGCGATATTGCTGAGGAATTTGTCGCTAGTGCCAGAGCCATCGGGAGAGACTAGTGCACTGCCTATTTTTATTACTGCGGTTTGCCAATTAAAAGCGGTCATGTCCAAGTTTGTCGTTAAATTAGGAGGCTTAGGGTAAGGATTTACCACGTTTTCTCAAGGGCGCATATTATTATTTAGTGCTTAAAGTGGGGTTTTTTATGCTTTTTAGCTCTATTCACCCAAAAGGTGAAAAAATGTTACATTCAATTAACAAAAACCGTTGATTTTAAGGCTTTAATCGACTTTTTAAGATGTGTTTTTACCAAAAGTAGCACGTTATTATTGACCTCTACTACTTAAGTCCTAAGTGTTAATTTATTTCAATAATGCTATTAATGTATAAAATGAGAAAGTAGATACCGTTAAACAGCATTGAGGCGATAAATGTCTAAAGGGTCACGAGTTAAAGCTCAAAAACAAGCGTCTTCCGCAGCCGAACAAAAAGCATCAGAAGAACAAGCCGCTAAGCAGCAGGCTGAACAAGCAAACAAAAAGAAGTACACCGCATTCACTAACCCAAAAAATATTAACTGGGTGCTGCTCTCCGGCGCAATGGCGGTTACGGTCATTGTCCTTTTGTTTATGCCTCAGCAGTTAGGAGCAGGCATTACTTCGGTATACAGTATTATGCTATGGACCGGGATGTTTGGTGCAACGCTGGCGCGTTATACCGGTAAAAACGGCTGGATGGGCTTTCTGGTTGGCAGTGCTTTTGGCATGGTAATACACATTTTCGCTCCGCTAATTCAGGCAGTCATGAGTTGATGTGATCAAGCGAGCTTGTAAGCTGTAAATTTAAGCATTACAGCAATATTTGGTCATTCCCACCTTCGTAGAAATGACCAATTTTTAGCTTCTAAAGCTCATTCATACTCATCACGCTTACCTCACCAACGCCGGCAGCTTCTACTTCTGCTTGAATAACGCTAGCGTCGCCGATGATAACCCACGTTAATTTTTCTGGATGAACAACCTCAGTTGCCGCCTGCTCCAAATCATCTACCGAAAGGGCTTGATACTTCTCAGGTAATGTTTCAGGGTAATTTAACTGACGTGCAAAGCGATCGCTCGACAACAAGCTTGAAAGCACAGCAGAAGAAGTTTCAAACTGCCCTGGTAATGAGCGAACTTTATCGAACACCACTCGGGTCAATTCTGCTTGCGTAGGCGGTTTATCGCCTTTGTATGCATTAAGCTCTTTCACTAATTCTTGCAGTGAAGCACCAGTTTTATCGGTTTGTACTGGCGCATACACCATGAATGGACGCTGGCCTTGGGCCTCTTGTAAAAAGGTATAAGCACCGTATGCCCAACCTTTATCTTCACGCAAATTCATATTCACACGTGCGGTAAAGGCGCCGCCTAAGGTTTCGTTCATGGCATCTATCGCGATGTTGTTGTCAGCACCGGTAGGCGGGGCAATGTGCGCAGCTAATATTAGCGATTGTGACGCGCCTGGGCGGTCGATAATAATCGCACGGCCTGTTTCAGGTAAGGTAACTTCAGCAATTTCTTTGCTACCTTTCTCACCCGCTACTTTCCATTTTCCAAATACTCGCTCAAGCTCAGGCTTTATCTCATCCATTGTAGTATCACCCACCACAAAAATAGTGCCGTTGTCAGGGCGCATCCATTGGTCCTTAAACCTGATCATATCCTCTCGACTAATGCTGGCTACCGCTTCTTCAGTCCCTGTGCCTGTAAAAGGAATGCCATAAGCGTGATCTTCGCCATAAATAAGCGGAGGTAATACCGTCAAGGCAATGGCTACCGGTTGGGCTTTTTGCTGAGCAATGCCATTGAGAATAAGTGCACGCTGGCGCTCAATTTCTTCAGCTTCAAAATTAGGCTTAAGCAGCACATCACCCATTAAGGCTAAAGAGTCTTCAAGGTTTTCTTTTAACATCGACATGCTTACCGAAGTAGTATCTAGGTTTGAGCCTGCAGAAAGCTCTGCACCGAGTTTTTCAAGTTCAGCCGACAACTCCAGCGCATCATATTTGCCCGCGCCTTCATCTAGCATTGCTGTAGTGAAGTTTGCCAAGCCCAGTTTATTGCCTTTGTCTGCTGCGTAGCCAGCATCAAACTGCATGGCCACATTCACAACCGGAATGGTGCTACGCTCGGCTAAATTTACTTTCATGCCATTTGATAGCGTTGCTTCTTGTATCGCCGGAAAGCTCAACTGCGTCTCGCCTGTTACATCTGGCAAGCCAGTGCTTCTGTCTACGCCTGTTTCAGCCGTGGTGTATTCTGGGAAAGGGTTTACTACCAGTTGATGCCAGCCGTCTCCTAACCATTCACGCGAAGCATTTAGCACCGACTTTTTAGATGCTTTGTCGAGTAAGGCTAATTCTTGTTTGAAAAAGCCTGGGTCGCCGGCGAGCAACTCACCCTGAGCTAGAGTCTGAGCTTTACCTGCAAAACCACCAACCTCTTCAAGTCCTCTAATAATCGACGCTTTGTTTTTAGTCGCAACTAATTCTACTTCATCGGTCGTTGGACCTTTTCTCAAAAACTCCATCATAATTTTGTCGAGTTCGCGTTCAACGGTCGCAATATCTACCCCGTCTTTTACGTCAATAGACACACCAAATATTGAAGCCATTTGCAGTTCTAAATTAAACACCGAAGCATTTGTGGCAATTTGTTGGTCATATACGAGTTCTTTGTACAGCCTTGAGTTTTTGCCATCACCCAATACGCTGGCGGCAACAAATAAATCGGTCGAGACTGGATTAGTGTCTTCAGGAGCTACCCACAAACGATATAATCGAGTTTGCGGCACTTTGTCTTGCATGGTTTCGCGCGAGTTTGCGCTGCGCTTGGGAACCCAAGCATCCCATTTTGTCAATGCAGGGCCTGCGTCTATATCACCAAAGTACTTTTGCACTAGCGGACGCGCCTCTGCAGCATTTATGTCGCCACTTAGCACTAATATCGCATTGGCAGCGCCATAGTATTGCTTAAACCAGGCTTCAACATCTTCTAGTGAAGCGGCATTGAGGTCGGACATTGAGCCGATGGGCAAATGTGCGTAAGGATGCCCCACTGGAAAGAGGCTTGGGATGACTCGGTCAAATACTTTACCGTAGGGTTGGTCTTCGCCCTGACGCTTTTCGTTTTGCACAACGCCGCGCTGCTCATCGAGCTTTTCTTGCGTTATGGCCCCGAGTAAGTGACCCATTCGGTCTGACTCCATCCACAAAATACGGTCAAGGGCTGGCGTGGGGACGGTTTGGAAATAGTTGGTACGGTCAAAACTCGTCGTGCCGTTAAGGCCAGTGGCACCTACTTCTTGCAATGGTCCAAACCATTCATCGTCATAGTTTTCAGTGCCATTAAACATTAAATGTTCAAATAAGTGAGCAAAACCTGTTTTTCCTTGAGGTTCATCTTTTGAGCCCACTTTATACCACACAGCAACCGCTACAACAGGCGCTTTGCGGTCTTCGTGTACAACAACGGTCAAGCCATTGTCTAATTCAAACTTTTCAAAAGGGATATCAATTTCTTGCGCCTTGAGCGGGCTTACGAGCACCGTCACAAGCGTCAGAGCAAATACAATCCTTTGTTTTAATCTACCTTGATATTTCATATTGACCTCTAAACGTTAGCACTTCAAATGTTGTTGAATTGAGTAAATACAATCACTGTTATAATGAACCTGAATCCTGTTTAAGAAACGGCGCTCAGCACCGCTAGAATTGCGAATTACTGCGTTGCAAAAGCCAGCAATAGAATAACTATTACGTGACTTTTGCGCCTTGTACTTCACAATTCTAGCGGCACTGAGTGTAAAAATTAATTTAAGCATGTAAAACAAGCGTTTGCACCATTCCTTAAACAGGATTCAGGTTAATGAGTATGTAATCAATTTTTTGCAAACGCTTGTATAAATATGTAACTAAGTATGTCTTATTGAATAATGTTTACTGAAGAATGTTTACCAAAATTGCTAATAAAGGAGCCTGTCGAATTGAATCATAACAACGCAAACGACGAATCAGCTCAGCACAAAGCAAGTTCTCAAATGGGAATTTGGATGTTTGTTGTTGCTTGGGTAATGGGCCTAGGTTTATTAGGAGCATATTTTTCAGGCATGCTCGATGAGCGTTATAACCCAAATCAGGAGCCACTGTCGATGCGCACTGAATCTGGCATATCGGTTCAGCTTAAACAAAATAGAATGGGACATTATGTGACCTCAGGTGAGATCAATGGTCAAGAAGTGACATTTTTACTCGATACTGGCGCCACCAATGTATCGATTGGAGCGGCCTTAGGCGATGCTTTAGGCTTACAGCCTGGCAAACGATATACCGCGCTTACCGCTAATGGCACGGTGCAAGTGGCACAAACCACCATAAGGGAGCTTAAAATCGGCGATATAACGCTTTATAACGTAGATGCCAACCTCAACCCCGGCATGCGCTCCGACAAAATATTGCTAGGCATGAGCGCATTAAAACAGCTTGAATGGACGCAGCGAGGCGAGGTGTTAACCTTAAAAACAATTTAAACACTGAGGTTTTAGCTCATCTCTTTTACAGTAACGCCGGCATGCTGCGCCAACCTTTCCATTAATGGCTTAGCCAAGGCTGCCGCGGGTGTCCAGAAGCCCCCTTCCACTTCATTCACATCTTTACTCAAACACAGAGCAACTTGTGACAACATTTTAGCCGTTGCACCGTAACCAGGGTCCCTATCGCCATATACTTGCACCACTTGTTGCTGTGAATCGCTTAATGATGCGTAAAAACGCATATCGAAAAGGCCGTCTTCTTGCTGCTGTTTTGTTGGTCCTTCGCCCGGCTTAGGCAATACATACTTGGTAAGTAAATTGCGGATAGGCGTGATACTCGCGGCGCCAACAAATGCGCCCAGGCCCAAGGTCGTTATCCATGCGCTCGATGCTGTTTTAGCCGACATCGCCTCATCGTATATAAAGTCTTTTCCGTAAAGATCGTTTAGCAAGTAATTACTGCGATGCACAATGCGTTCATTAATAGCTGCCATTACAAAGGGCATGGTCCAAATCTTTAAGTCATCGTCAAACTCGGCTTTTTTATGATTTTTTTGTCGATGCGAAAAGCTGTGGTCATTTGAACAAAGCATATAAGGATTTACCAATAAACGCTTAAGCTGGGCATTATCACCCGCTTCTTTTAGCACGTTTAATAAACTCGCAACGGTGCCGCCGGAGGCTGTGCCTTTTAAGCGGCGTACTCGCATCTTAATTTGTTTCGCTGGTGCGCCTGTTTTTTCAATGGCTAAGCTTTGCGATAGATACACTCCTAAGTCAGAAGGAATAGAGTCAAAACCTGCGCAATTTACAATACGTGCGCCGGAGGCTTTTGCATCTGCTTCGTATTTATCTAACATGGCTTTTATCCACTGCGGCTCGCCGGTGAGGTCGCAGTAATCTGTGCCGCTTTTAGCGCAAGCGGCAATCAAGCTTTCGCCATAAAGGGCATATGGGCCAACGGTAGTGACTATCACTTTGGTTTTTTCACACAGCGTTCTGAGTTTATCTTGTTCATGGGCATCTGCCACATAGTGGTCAAGCGCATCAAGACCATACTCAGATTTTAACTGCAGTAACTTTTGTTCATTTCGCGCCGCAATCGCCCAAGAAAACTCTTCAGTATTTGCTTTAGAATAAGCCGATAAGTACTCCAACATAATTTGACCCACAAAAGAGGTGGCACCATATAGGATGAAGTCATATTGCTTGGCTGATGATTTTTCTTGGCTTTGACTTTCAGTTTGAGAAACTGCTGGATTATCGTTAGTCATAAATGCTTTTGTTATTGTTTTGAATAGGAGCGTCAACATACACAAGAGCCAGTATTAAATCAAAAACCTTTATCAACATTTGAGCAGGGGCAGTGAAATGGGCTTGAACACAATTTATCTGCACTCAAATTTGAACAGTATTTGACTGTAGCGGGTATTATCTTGCTAAAGCGTCAAAATCTGCAAAGATGACAAAGCATTCCGCTCTTTTTTAGTTGGAGTTTATATGAAGTATTTTTTTTGGCTAAGCGCGGCCGCTTATGTCGTCTTGTATTTTTACACGGCATATATTTACGAAGGTTTTAGCATGACGCTAGCCATTGTTTTGTTTGTTGTATTTGTCGCATTTTTGTATTGGCGCCATAAACGCAATGAAGCTAATAAAAAACAACAAGCGCAAATGAACATTCAGCATTCTCATGAAGAGGTTCCGCCCTTGTCAGTGTGGCAATCGCCTCTGCCTTACGTCGCTCTGCTCGCTGCCATCGTATTATTGGTCGGGTTTCAGCTTTAACTTAAAGATGTACTAAGGAGCACATGGCAAACAAACCAGAGGGAAGACTCAGCAAAGTCCCCGCATCGCGTTTATCAAGGCTCGGTAAACTTACCAGTTTGGCAGGAAGCATTGCCTCGCATACCTTACGCAATACGGCGGGGCAGTTATTAAAAGCTCAGCGACCTTCTTTGCAATCTACCTTACTGACCACAAACAACGCTTCATCACTTACAAAAAGCCTAAGTGAAATGCGCGGCGCCGCCATGAAAGTTGGGCAAATGCTGTCGATGGACGCAGGTGAGTTTTTACCGCCCGAATGGGAGCCTATTTTGGCAACCCTCCGACAAGGCGCCGATGCCATGCCCAAAAGCCAGCTATTAGAAACATTAAATAGCCAATGGGGCGAGGGATGGGCGCGTCATTTTCGTTATTTTAGTTTTGAACCTATCGCCTCAGCATCTATCGGACAGGTGCACAAAGCGCAGCTTCATACGGGTGAGTTCTTGGCCGTCAAAGTTCAGTACCCCGGCGTTGCCCAAAGTATCGACAGCGACGTCAATAATATAGGCCGGCTGTTGAAACTAAGCGGTATGCTGCCAAAGGGCTTTGCTATAGATGAACTGCTAGAACAAGCAAAATCTCAACTCAAAGCTGAAGCGGACTATCACCAAGAGGCCAAGTATCTAAAACACTTCGCAGAACGTTTACAAGATTCAAACACCTTTGTTGTTCCCGCCGTAAACGATGAACTCAGTAACGATAAAATTTTGTGTATGTCGTTTATTGAGGGCAAACCCATTGAGTCACTGCTTGAGGCAAGCATAGAAGACAAAAGCTTGGTAATGACGCATTTGTTTGAGCTAATGCTTAGGGAGCTATTCGAATTTAGCTTAATACAAAGCGACCCTAATTTTGCCAATTACCTCTATTTGCCTAAGTCCAAGCAAATAGCCTTGTTAGATTTTGGCGCTTGTAGAGCAATTCACAACGACATGCAAAGCCATTATAAAAACATGGCGATTGCCATGCAGGCACAAGACCTAAGCGCTATGGAACAAGCAATGCGGGGCTTAAAGCTTATTCACAACAGCATGCCTGATGACGTGCGGCAAGCCATTTTAAATGGATGTTTGATGGCAAGTGAGTGCTTACAATCTAATAAGTATAACTTTAAAGAAGCTGCCCTCATTCAACGCCTATTTGATGCGACTAAAATTCTCATGCAGCATCGCAAGGCCATTGAGCCCCCAAACTTTGACGTGGCTCTGGTGAATCGTAAGGTTAGTGGCATGGTCATGCTCGCAAATAAAATGCAGTGTGGTGTTGAACTTCGTAAGCTTCTTGCTAATCAAGTGGGCGCTTGCTCTAATATCTAATACTCTCACGTATTTACGGCTTTGCTCCTATGCAAACTATTATTGAAGACGTTATTACCATTGGCATGAGTCTGTTACCATTTATTATCTTGTGCATTTTTGTTGTGCTAGTTCTCAGTTTGCTTCACAAGTTATTGCTGGGTAATAAAACCCTTAGCATGTCACAAAAATTTCCGCGCCAATTAATTTTGTTATTGGTGTATGTGGTAAGCATAGTTACTTTGGTTATTTCCCTTCCGATAGACCCAAGCATTCGTAATCAGGTGCTAGCGCTAATTGGTATTTTGCTGTCTGGTGTTATTGCTTTTTCGTCCACTAATATTGTGGCAAATCTCATGGCCGGCATCGTTATGCGCATCACCAATCCTTTTAGAACCGGGGATTTTATTAAAGTGCAAGAGCATTCCGGGCGGGTTACACAAAAAGGCTTGTTCGATACGGAGGTGCAAACCGAGCATCGAGAACTTATTCATCTCACCAATAGCTTTATGCTGTCGCATCCTATTAAAGTGGTGCGGTCTTCTGGAACAATTATTTCAGCGAATTTATCTCTTGGTTACGAATTACATCACAAGCGTGTTGAAAAGCTATTGATTGAGGCAGCTAAGGAAATAGGTTTAGAAGAACCCTTTGTGCAAATTATTGAGTTAGGAGATTTTAGCGTCTCATACCGTATTTCAGGCTTATTAACAGAAGTGAAAAGCATGATATCGGCGCGCTCTAAACTCATGTCCAGTGTTTTGGATACCCTGCATGGCGATAATATTGAGATAGTCTCACCAAACTTTATGAATCAGCGCCGCATGGATGATTTACCTCCGATTATAGCTAAAGCGCCAAGCAAAAAAGCCGAGGCTAGCCAAAATGAAGCAAAGCCCGAAGAAATTATTTTTGATAAGGCAGAAGAGGCTGAAAGTCGAGAGATGCAGATTCAAAACTTGCAGGAGCACATTACGTTGCTCGAACAACAAATAAAGTCAGCGCAGGGGGAGGAAAAACCAAAGCTACAGAGCCAGTTGCTTAGCAAACAGCAACGCCTTGTTATTCTCAGGCAAAAAGATGAAAACGAGCCTTAATCGCCGTCGGTGTATGGTTATACCATGCCGGCATGTTCAGTATGGTTGCTCCATAGAAAAGGGCATTTGCATAGAGGGCTCGGCTTTATTTGGATTGCCAATCATCTCATCATATGGCGAATCATGAACCATAACCGCTTTGTCCACCATACAAAGCTCAAAAGCATCACGTATTTGCTGAGAGTTATTAAAACGCATGGGTCTTTCGCTAGCGTCATATACAAAACCGTCTGCCTCGTTGGTGTAGAGTTTTACTAAGTACACATTCATCTCAAAAGACTGCACTTCTAGAGTCACAATGGAGATGGGGTTCTTTCTAATATCTTCGATGTAAAATTTATGCATATCGCATAGGTCCTTTTAGTCTATACACCAAGTGCAGGCTCGCTATTATCACAAATTTCTTTACGAGAGCATGACCATTTGGTTCATGTTTTCAGCTAGCTTAGCTTGCGTACTTAAGCTACTGAAAACGTCCATATTCTAAAAAAACCGTATAAAAACAAAGGAATTATTTGAAATCTACGGAGTCAACACCATATCAAGTATTACAAGTAAGATGTTTTGCATGCTAAAAATAAGTGTATTTACATCAATTTAATTAGGGCTGGCTCGCGCTTGTTTTATAAATGAGTGTTAGTTTGACGATTATTGTATGATGATGCAAAGAACCATCAATTGCTAATTATACGTACGCCTTAGTAAGCCCTACACTGCGGAGAATTTTATGAGCGAAGATAACAGCCAAATGCAACAGATGAAACCCTATCTAATTGTCGCTGGGGTATTGTTTACACTGCTAATTGTTGTCGTGTTCTGGCCAAGTAAAGACACTCCCATCGAAGCTGACGTACCACAAGTGCCAGTAACCGATATTGTTGAACCCAGCGACATGGAAACTGAACCGTCTGCTGAGCCTGAAGTGTTCGAACCCCCGCAAATGCCAACAGAAGTTGTGATTGGGGAAGAAAGCGACCCTGTGCAAGATATTGAACCGGTAATTGAAGCGCCAATTGAAGTTGACGAACCTCAAGAACTCGATATAAGCGATATGGCAGTAAAAGCCGCCGTTGTTCAGTCAATACGCTCCCCTCAAATTTCACAGTTTCTAGTGAGCGACGCGCTCCTGCAAAAGTTTGTGATCAATGTAAATAATTTGGCCAACGAAGAAATCACATTGAAGGACAATTTACTGGTAGCGCCAGAAAACGATTTTGCGACTTACCAGCAAGCCGACAAGCTTTGGATAGATCGCAGCAGCTTCCAGCGCTACACGCCTTATGTAGATGCGGTGGAGGCAGTAGATACAGAAGAGCTACTTGCTGCTTACGAGAGCTACAAACCAATCCTGCAAGAAAAGTTTGCTGAAATATCTCGCCCCGGTGAAGAGCTCAATCAAAGCATTATTCGCGCAATTGATGAGTTACTCGATACGCCACAGGTGCAAGTGCCAATTGAGGTCATCTCAGAAACGGTGATGTATAAATTTGCCGATCCGAAATTAGAAGCGCTTTCTGGGCCGCAGAAGCAAATGATCCGCATGGGGCCTGATAATATGCGCCGCTTAAAAGATGTACTGCGCGAAATAAAAGCAGAACTGGAAGCCCGCCAGTAGGGCTTTTACGATGGACATTAGCGCCTTACAGCAGCAAATATCGAACGCTGGCGATTCCACTTCTATGCCACCTGTAGAGAAGTGGAACCCGGAGTTTTGTGGTGACATGAATCTAACCATCAAGCGCAATGGGCAGTGGTGGCATGAAGGCACACCCTTTACTCGTGCGCCTCTGATTAAGCTCTTCGCGAGTGTGATCAAAAAAGAAGGTGAAGACTACTTTTTAGTCACTCCTGTGGAGAAGATAGGGATAAGCGTAGAGGATGTGCCCTTTGTAGTGATA
This sequence comes from uncultured Glaciecola sp., assembly GCA_964418575.1. Taxonomy (GTDB): domain Bacteria; phylum Pseudomonadota; class Gammaproteobacteria; order Enterobacterales; family Alteromonadaceae; genus Glaciecola. The sequence continues at coordinate 9,410 of CAYQMI010000032.1, read as the reverse complement.
GACGAGCATTATGAAGATGGCGTGTTAAACGTTGTGACCAACTGCGGCGATAAAATTGCTCTTGGCGAGGAACATCCAGTTGAGTTACGGGAGTTTCAAGGTAGCCTTGTGCCGTATTGTTTAGTCAGGCGGAATCTTTGGGCTCGAGTGCATCAAAACGTGCTTTACAGATGGGCCGATAGTGCTCAGCAAATAGCAGAAAACGGTAAGCAAACACTTTACTTACAAAGTGGTGATTACCGTTTTAGTATCGGCGCGATGTAGCATCAAGGCTCTACAAGTATTTGTCCTCTTCGCCTAGCTAACGCTTAGTCAGTTTTAAAGGTATTCGCCAATCCTGAGAGCATGTGAATATTGTTTTGCAGGTGTTCAGCATTATGCTGCATATCTTCACTCATTGCGGTGGTATTAGCAGCCACACTGAGCATTGCGTCGATGCTGTTTTTAACCAGTGCGCAGCTTTGATTTTGCGTTTCGCTCGCTTGCACAATGCCGTCTAGTAAGCTGCCAATTTCATCTATCATGGTATAGATCATTTCAATATTGTCGGCAGACTCATTCGCTTGCTCAGCACTTTGCACTGCTGTGTCTCTTGAGAAGTGCATTTTATCGACCCACTCTTTTATAGTGTCGCGCATCGCGTCGGTACTACTGATGGTGCGCCCAGCGGACTCTTGCGTGCGCGTGGAGAGCGCTCGCACTTCATCTGCTACTACCGAAAAGCCTCTGCCGCTCTCACCAGCCCGCGCAGCTTCAATTGCGGCGTTTAGGGCTAATAAATTGGTTTGATCAGCAATCGATTCGATTTCACCAATCGTTTGCGCTACCAATTCCGAGGCTTGCATTAGCGAATCTGCAGTGCTGGCGGCCTGATCGACAATTTCCGACAAACGTGTTACACCATCGCGACCGCTCAATATCAAGGTTTTTGCATTTGCACACTGCTGATTGGTAGCTTCTACGCTAGAGTTAGTTTGCTGAGTGCTTTGCACCACCGATTCACTGCCCTGCTGCATTGATTCAATGGCTTGCGTGATTGCGAGCATTTCTTGCTGCTGTTGCTGCACGCCTAAATTGGTTTGCTGAGCGATTGATAAGGTTTTTTGCGCAATGTCCTCTATTCGTTTTGAAGCATCTTGCGTGCGGCCAATAATGGTGCGCTGCATGGCTTTTTGCATGCCTAGGTGAAAATCAACGATGCCAGTGGTTCCGTGCCCGCCTAAAATATAACGACTCACGCTGTCGTACTGCAACTTTAATTTAGCGGCCAGTTTTGGTGTTTCAATCAGTTCAGATTTAAAAAGAAATAGCCCCGCAATCACCGCTAATGCGTCGGGAATAAGCGCGAGCCAGCCACCGTGCATGACTGAATACGCAGCAAATAAAAATAACATTACAGCAAAAGCAGATGCCTTTTGACTATAGCTCGCGTGAAAACGCGTTGCTGCTTTGCCTGCATTAATGTTGGCATAAACCTGCTCTGCTCGCTGAACTTGCTCGGGTTTGGGTTTTACACGCACCGACTGATAGCCAACCAGTTCGTTATTTTCATAAATAGGGGTCACAAAAGCATCGACCCAATAATAACTGCCGTCTTTGCACCTATTTTTGACTATACCATGCCACGGCTCACCTGCTTTTAGATGATCCCACATGTCTTTAAAACCTGCGGCGGGCATATCGGGATGGCGCACTATATTATGGCTATGACCAACTAACTCTTGTTCACTGTATCCTGCCACCTGACAGAACACATCGTTTGCATAGGTGATTACACCGCGTACATCGGTGGTAGAGACCAGTTGCTGCGAGGCGTCAAACGTCACCTCATTGTTTTTCACACTTCTATTTTTTGGCATTTTGGGGCACCTTGGGTGCAATATTTTACTCAGTAGCTTCTTAGTTTTATCGACAATAATGCTTTGATCTAAAGGTGATATTGTCCTAATGTGTAGGAAAATAAAAACAGTGGTAACAACTATGAAAATCATCCCCTCCTTCTCAAAATGTTTAGTAGTGGCAGGCCTTACTCTCGCCCTTAGCCATCAAGCCCTTGCAGCGACATATATATATGCTGGCAAACTGATCACCGCCGAAGACGGTAAGGTGAGAAGCGACAAAACAGTTGTGGTCGACACAGGCGTTATCACCGATATTCTAGACGGCAAAGAACAGGGCGGCGAAGGTGATACCTTTGTAGATTTAAGCGAATACACGCTTATGCCCGGCTTTATGGATATGCATACGCACATCACTTTTCAAAATGAAGGCACCGCAGGATATTTGAAACGATTTAGCAATAACGAAGCAGACTACGCCATAGCGGGTGTTAACTATGCACAAAAAACCCTGATGGCAGGTTTTACCACCGTGCGTAACCTAGGTGATAGTTACAACGAAACGGTTGCTTTGCGTAAAGCGATAGATAGCGGCATTGTAGCCGGACCTCGCATTTATACATCCGGCAAGTCAATTGCGACTACGGGCGGTCATGCTGACCCAACAAACGGCATGCGCAGAGACCTGATGGGGAGCCCGACACCAGTAGATGGCGTGGTAAATGGCGTAGCTCAGGCTCGTCAAGCAGTGCGTCAGCGTTATAAAGACGGTGCTGATTTAATTAAAATTACCGCCACAGGTGGTGTACTTTCAGTAGCAAAAAGCGGGCAAAACCCACAGTTTATGAACGATGAGCTTGAGGCCATTGTGCAAACCGCGAAAGACTACGAAATGACTGTAGCGGTGCATGCGCACGGTAAAGAAGGCATGAAGCGAGCAATTCTTGCAGGTGTAGATTCCATTGAACACGGCACCTACATGGACGACGAAATATTTAAGCTCATGCGCAAAAATAATGTGTACTACGTACCCACCATTTCAGCGGGCAACTTTGTAGCAGAAAAAGCCAAAATCGACGGCTACTTCCCCGCGATTGTGCGCCCTAAAGCAGCGGCAATAGGCCCGCTTATTCAAAACACCTTTGCGAAAGCCTATGAAAACGGCGTAATGATTGCCTTTGGCACTGATGCAGGCGTTTCACCGCACGGCGACAATGCGCTAGAATTCGAATTGATGGTGAGCGCAGGTATGTCGGAAATGGACGCTATTCGAAGCGCCACCTACAACACCGCAAAATTGCTCAAGGTAGATGACAAGCTTGGCACTATTGAAACTAACAAACTAGCCGATTTGGTGGCAGTAAAAGGCGACCCAATTGAAAATATACGCTTGTTGCAGAGCGTTGATTTTGTGATGAAAGACGGGCTGATTTTTAAACAGCCCGAGTAAATTATTCAACTTAAACAAAGAACAGCACGCAGGGCCGCTTTAGTTAAAGTGGCCCTGCTTTTTTGGAAGTTCTGATAGTGAAAATCAAAAAGCGCATCAAGAAAATGATTCACTCCAAACATATGCTCTCGAGCATTGGCTTTGCTTCATTTCTTGAATCAACGGTTGTGCCCATTCCCCTAGAGACTTTGCTCGTTCCGCTAATGCAGGTAAGGCGCGAGAAAATATGGCTGATCGCCACGATAACGACCTTAGGTTGCATGCTTGGCGCAATTTTAGGTTACTTCATCGGTTATTTTGTGTTTGATTTAATGCGCGAGCTAATCATGACCTACATAACAAACGAACAAGAATTTGAAGCTTTTCAATCGCAAATGGATAAAAACGGATTCTGGTTTATATTCAGTACCGGCGTTACGCCCATTCCCCTGCAAATTGCCATGTTACTAGCGGGGCTAAGCAGTTATTCGTTTGCTCTTTATATGCTGGCGGTGACCACAAGCCGAATAATCCGCTATTTTAGCCTTGCCCTGCTGGTGTATTTATTCGGAAACAAAACCGAAAAAATTATTAAGCGGTATAAATGGCAAGTCATCACAATTAGCTCAATTTTGATTGTTGCGATTATTAGCTATAACATATTTATAGCTTAGGGCTTGGCTCAGTTGTATTGAGCGCAAAGCCGTTTTGAGGATAAATAACGCTAAACTCATCAAATAAAGGACACCATCATGAAACGAATTTTAGCATTAGGTTTAACATGCTGTTTTGCCATGAGCATGGGCGCACAGACCGCTTACGCAAACGTAGAAGAAAAGCTAAAAACTGCGATGTCATCAGATATTAGAACGCAGGCAGAAGTGGAACGCGATGCAAACCGCAAGCCTATTGAAACCTTAAGCTTTTTTGGCTTAAAAGATGACATGACGGTGATTGAGCTGATCCCAGGTGGCGGTTGGTATACTAAATTACTAGTGCCTACTTTAGCTGAAAATGGCACCTACTATGGCGCCATTGGTACCGGCCGAATTGAAACAGCACTTGCTACGGCTCCTGGCTTTGAGCGCATGAATATTATTGCCAAAGACGCACGCTTGTACAGAGAAGAAGGTTCTCGCTTTTATTCACTTGAGCTAGATAGCCTTGGCGTGACCGATGCTGACATGGTGGTTACCTTCAGAAACTATCATAATTTTGGCGACCAAGGCCGAGCAGCGATGAACAAAGCTGCGTTTGAAGCATTAAAACCGGGCGGTATATATGCGGTGGTTGATCACACAGCACGCCACATGGAGCCAATGAACAACAGCAATCGCCGGCGAATGGACCCAGTAAAAGCCATTCATGAGATTCAAGAAGCTGGTTTTGTATTTGTAGATTACAGCGATTTACACTACAAAGAAGATGATGAGCTTGAATATGAAGTAGGTGCACGCTCAGTAAGTGGCAACACCGACCGCTGGACGCTTAAATTTATGAAGCCTGAGTAGGGCTCGCGATTACATCTCTATACCACAGGTAATGCCGGCGCAGGCCGGCCCCCTATAAGCTAAAGCAGTATCGTTACGAGATTCCCGCCTGCGCGGGAACGACGGTGGTGTGACGGTAATAACGATAAGGTGACTATAGTAGCCGTGGCGTGATTGGTGTCTCGAGTTAAGAAGGTTAGAGCCCTTTCTTAAGCAAATATCGATAAGGCACAGCCGCAATATCTTGCGCCAATAGGGTATGATTCATAAAGCGGCAGAAACTGGGGATGTCGCGAGTAGTGGAGTGGTCGTCGGCACTCACGCACAAGGTTTCACCCTCCTGCATTTTGCGTACCTGCAAACGCACCATCATCACCGGCTCTGGGCAGCGTAAGCCCATTGCATCTAAGTGATGATCTGCTTTATCAAAGTCTAGCGAATGCTCTGAAGACATGCTTTATACGTCGATTCCGTATTGTTCACGGTATGCCTTGATAGATGCAATAGCATCGGCATTTTCACCACTTTCACTTAGGTACTCCAGCACATCAGACAAGGAAACAATGGAGTAAACCTTGGTGTTATAGTCTCGCTCAACTTCCTGAATAGCCGATAATTCACCCGTGCCTTTTTCCTGACGATTCAGCGCGATTAATACCCCAGCCAGGCTAGCGTTTTGCTCGCTGATAATTTGCATCGATTCGCGTATTGCAGTACCTGCGGTAATCACATCGTCTACCAACATCACCTTGCCTTTTAAAGGACTGCCTACAAGCGAGCCGCCTTCACCGTGGGTTTTTGCTTCTTTGCGGTTAAAGCAAAATGGCACGTCTTCGCCAAAGCAGTTTGAAAGCGCAATAGCTGTTGCCGAGGCGATGGTTATGCCTTTGTAGGCTGGGCCAAAGAGAATGTCGTAAGATGCCTCTTCAGCTTGTAAGGCGCTGGCAAAAAAGCGACCTAACTTTGCTAAATCGCGACCGGTATTAAATAAGCCAGCATTAAAGAAGTAAGGGCTGGTGCGACCTGATTTTAAGGTGAACTCGCCAAATTTCAGCACATTGCGCTCAATGGCGAACTCAATAAATTCTCGTTTATAATCTTGCATCTTTGTTATCT
>CAYQMI010000032.1:0-3437 GCA_964418575.1 uncultured Glaciecola sp. | reverse complement strand
GCTAACACGCTGAATATCGAACAACTCTTTAATGCCTACTCGTGCAAGCTCAAGCATTTCGTTCATTTCATCAAAGCTAAAGGGTTCGCCTTCTGCGGTGCCCTGCACTTCAATTAGCTTACCGGTATCGGTCATTACCACGTTCATATCGGTTTCAGCTTCAGCGTCTTCTAAGTATTCTAAATCGGCGATAGGCGTGCCTTTGTAAACGCCAACCGATACAGCAGCAATCATGTGCTTGAGAGGATTGGTTTTCAGAATGCCTTTTTTACGCATATAGCTAAGGGCATCGACTAGTGCAACGCAAGCCCCTGTGATTGAAGCGGTGCGCGTGCCGCCGTCGGCTTGAATAACATCACAATCGACCGTGATGGTGTTTTCACCCAACATTTTTAAATCAACCGCGGCACGTAAAGAACGCGCGATCAATCTTTGAATTTCAAGCGTGCGCCCGCCTTGTTTGCCACGAGCTGCTTCGCGATCTGAACGGGTGTGAGTAGCGCGCGGTAGCATGCTGTATTCGGCCGTGATCCAGCCCTTGCCCTGACCTTTCATAAAGCGCGGAACGCCCTCTTGCACACTTGCATTACACAAAACCTTAGTGTTACCAAACTCGATTAACACCGAGCCTTCAGCATGGCATGTAAAAGAACGAGTAACAGTAACTGGACGAATTTGACTGGCCGTGCGATTGCTTGGACGCATGAATATAGGCTCCTAGTGCCGTAGATTTATTTAAATAGCGGAAATTAGATGCGGCGAAGTATACCGCATCTGCTGGGAAGGGGGAAACTCTGGCTTTAAAACTCTTACTTTAAAAGCTATCGCAGGTGTTTGGCTAAAAACTTTGAAACGGCCTCAAAATACGCGATGGTCGATTCCTCTTCATAAAAGCCATGGCCCGCTCGCTCTTCGTAGTGCCATTCATAAGGTTTGTTGTTTGCATCAAGCGCCGCTTTAAGAGAAATAGCGTGTGAAAGCGGCACCCTCTCGTCTTCACCACCGTGCGCTAAAAATACAGGTGCTTTTAGCTTCGCCACATGATTGACTGGAGACTGTGCTTTTAAGATTGCCGGGTCGTTGCCAAGTTGCTCAGTTAAATACGCTTTTCCGTACAATAGATACTCTTGAATATCACCTTCTTCAAACATCAGCTCTAAATCGTACACACCAGCATGCGCAACTACGCATTTAAACAAATCGGGCGCCATTGTTGCAGACATTACAGCTGAATATCCACCAAAGCTTGCCCCCATAATGCATACTTTGTTTGAGTCGATACCGCCGGCGCCAATAACAAACTGTGTTGCTTCAATAATGTCTTGCTGCATACGCGTGCCCCACTGTTTACGAGACATCATTCGGTAATCCGAACCATAACCATCTGAGCCACGGAAGTTTACTCGCAGCACCGCATAGCCTTGCGATGCAAGCAGTTGCACCTCAGAATCAAAATTCCAATAGTCTCGTGCAATTGGCCCACCGTGCACTAAGGTCACTAAAGGCACATTTTGTGTTTCAGGAATATGCGATGGATAGGTAATATAGGCATGAATATTCACGCCGTCAGACGCTTTAAAGCTAAACGGTGATGATTGTGAAAATTGATTGGCGGGTATATCGCTTTTATTGGCAAAGAGTAAGCGAAGCTTTTTGTTAGACGCGTCGTACAAATAAAATTGCCCCGGTACGATTTCGTTAGTCGCCCTAATAGTAAAAAGCGTATTGGCGTCGTTCGCACTGGTAATGCTTATTCTATAGCCTTTGAACATTTCGCTGAGTTCAGAAAATATTTTCGATTCTACTGAGTCAGACTGCAATAAATGATAACTCGGATAACCATCATCCAGAATGATCGCGATAGGTGTTACGCCGTCGCTCGCAAGCTCTACCTTGGTAATATCCACATTTGGATGATTGAATAATGCAGTGCGCTCGCCGCTGGCAACGTCTAACTTGTATAGCGTATCGGTATTGCTTTCAATATTGTCGTAGTACAAAACACTCTTGCCCTGTGCACCAACGCCCGCAATATGAAATCCGTTTCCAAAGTTCTGCTCGCTCACATCCACAAATTCATCATCTTGGTATTTGTAAATGCGTTTTTTGTTTTGCGCATTTATACCTACTGCAAACTGAAGCACGCCATTATCCCCTGCTACAATATATTCCGAATCAGTTGGCACACCTGCGATCACTGAGCTTAGCTCGCCAGTGTAAATATTAAGTTTGTGAACCGTTTTTTGGCGGCGACCGTCGGCCGACTGAGGTTGAGATGTTATAAGGATATGGTCTTCATCGTTTGGCAACATGCTAACTATGTCTGCCCATCCGCGCACCGCATCCTTTGTTTTTAGCTTAGTGCCAACCTGTTGCTCGCCGCCGCGGTATCCATAAATAATGTCACTGCGCCGACCGTCGAGATTAATCGCGAACAACTCGCCATAATATGCAGGAAATTCTGCCCACGGGTTGTGCTCTAGCACTTTCATTACCAAGCGTTCGTTGTTTGCCCAGTAAAAAGCACCAACCTGCTGCTTAGTACCAAAGCTTACACCGCCAACAGCTTCCATACTTTGAGTATTGACGACGGCCAACTGCCGCTTACCATCTTTTATCAAAGCAAAGGCAAGATGCTCGCCGTCGGGGCTGATTTTTACGTTAACGAATTCGTTTTTTTCAGCTATTTGCGCGGGGGTTGGCAAAGCGAAAGATTTTACAAACAAACCAAGGATGGCAACTGTGGAGATTACTACTAAGTTCAAGAGCTTATTGGACTGCATATAACACCGTGAATCATACAAAGTGAACAAAATGTGCGCAGCACAATATCAGAACCGCTAGCGCTGTAAATAACCCTAATACAGTATTTTTTCTAATGCAAAGAAAAACATGACAGTGCCGGTGATTGCCTCTAGACTTAGCACAGCTTTTATTTACCAAAACTAGAGAAAACCTATGATTTACAGCATGACTGGATTTGCCCGCGTTGAAACAAAAGCCGATTGGGGCACAGCCGTTTGGGAGATTCGGTCGGTAAATCAGCGCTATTTAGAAACTCACTATCGCCTGCCTGAGCAGTTTCGCTCACTTGAGCCGATGTTACGTGAGCGCTTTCGCAAGCGTTTGCAACGAGGCAAAGTAGAATGCGCCTTAAGAATTAGCTTTAACGAAGCCAACCAAGGCGCGCTGACCTTTCATCCTGAGCTAGCGAATCAATTAATTCAAGCGGCAAAGCAGGTACAAACAGCAGGCGCAGACGGCAGCATTAACCCCACTGACATTTTACGCTGGCCAGGTGTAATGGCAACGCAAGAAGCCGACGTTGATCAAATGCAGCAAGTAATGATGAACGCATTTGACGAAGCCCTCACCCAATTTTTAGCCGCCCGCGCAAGCGAAGGCGAAAGCATGGCGAGCCTAATAAACCAAAGGCT
>CAYQMI010000031.1:0-31809 GCA_964418575.1 uncultured Glaciecola sp. | reverse complement strand
TACTGAGCCACTTTATTGGTAATATGCCAGCTCTCACCATCATGAATAAGATTCAAATAATCCACATAACCATGTTGACCATCTGCACCCCAAGTGAAATCTACTGTTGCATTGGCGGCTTTGCCTGTGATCAACATATTGGTGATTTTAATATCTGCATCCCACTGATTGCCGGTATTTACCTCCCTTGCAAAGGCATCCCGCGTGTATTCTAGTAATTTGCCGTCTTGGTTGTAGTACTGAATTTCGGCGCTTACCAAAAAAGCTTGGTTAACATGCTCTCCTGAGCCAGTGCTTACACCCGTTATATAGGATTGTACCGCCTCCTCTGGCGTAGAAAACACCTTAGACTGCGCACTTAATGCAAGGCACAGAAAGGTAATAGAAATTAGTATTCTGAATTGTCGCATGATTTGGATTCCTTGAAGAATTAACGATGTGTACCAGTAAGATATAACAAAAACTCAGCCTTACCTAAAAAGAATAGTCACTCAAATCCACTTCTTGAGATATTAGCAATATAATGTCTTGTTCGTGCAAAAGGCTTTTCAGTTGTACCGCACTGTTTTTCAACTGCTCATGATTTACAATTAGCGCCCATAGCTTTCTGGCAAAATCATCGAGGCTAGTGTTGCGCTCGTATCGCAAACTTTGCCCGTTGTCGCGATTAGTCTGAGCAATGATATTACTTAACTGGGTCACTAAAGCGCTCGCTTGCTCTACTTTTTGTGCAAAGGGTGCAACGGCCTCTTGCACGCTTGCCTGAATATCAAAAGCGAGTTCTGAAGCCAGTAAAAAGTGCGATTTTCTGCGACGACTGCGGCTAACTTCACCTGAGAAGTTAGGAGCCAATAATTTCGCCTTTAAAGCCGATAGCTGTGCGACTTTAGCAATGCGATGCTGACCTAGAATATTTTCGGCACGCTCAATCCAATCAAGCAAGGCACTAATAAAGCTTGGATCTTTTTGCTCCAAACGTTTCACCAAGCTCGGAAACAGCAGCATCAAACTATCGACTTGCCTTATAAGAACCACTTTTGAATGCAACAAAACGATTACTCCGGCAAGAGTTTGCGCGTTTGAGTACCGTCCGACTGGTCGGCATATTGCCATTCCATGCCGTCTTCGGTAATTTTCATTTTAATTTGCATAATATTTTCTGGTTTTTGATCGCGCAGAAGGTGCGCTTCGGCAATTACGTTTAAGTCGCCTATTTTAGTGGGGCTAGATTGTTGTTTGATCAGCATTTTTGCTGTTTGTTGCAGGCGCTCACTTAGGCTTGCTGAATTGAGTTCATAAGCGTTATTCACCAACTTATTTTCCACAGCTACTTTTTCAATCTCAGCGCTGAGTTCTTGGCTGAAATCTTTAACCTTGTCGAGGTCTTTGGTCTTGTTTAACTGTGTTTCTAAGTTTTTAGTGAGTTTAGAAACAGAACTTAAAACCTGCTTTGATGCTGCTCGAGGCAAACTGCTGCGCCCCAAACTTTTGGTTATTTCGCTGTAAACAACAGAGTTGAATTGTTTATTATTGATAATATCAACATTGCCCGGCAGTTCTTCTTGAGCAGATTCAATGGCAATGGGTATGCTTAGCTCAACGTCAGCAATGCGCATACGCGGAACCGAAAAATGCTTCAGTAGGTCGTGTTTTGCGTAGTCTTCTGCCAGTTTGACAGTTTGCACATCTGCCATCACCCGCGCATTCGACACGCTCGAAATTATACTGCCTAAGTATTCATTGAGTTTTGGCATCGCCTTTCCTTATGCATGCGCAAGTAGCGTTTTGTCACCATGTGATTAACAGTAGAAAGCTGCCAAAGAACAGTAATTAAATCACTTGTCCTCTGGCTTGCTTGCGCTAGGCTGCTGCGGGCGGTTCAATACTCGCGATACTGTCTTCTAACATTGTCAGTATACGGTCAAGGCCAGCGGGTATCTCATCATTAACCGCGGTGACTTTAACGCCAAGATTATACGTTTTCTCAACGGTAGTGCCGCGCGTAGAATTGCGCTTGTATGAGGCGGATGCTTTGAAATTAACGATTTTATAATTAATCCCTAGCTCTGCACTTGCCGCAAACTCACTCGACACGCTAGCGGTCTCGGTAGAGGTAAGTTTTGCGTTAAAGTCTATTACCAACTCTTCAATTCTAAGAGCCGGAATAGTTAACATAGTGAGAAAGGGAACTTTTATACTGACTGACTGCTGTTCAAAGCCGTCACCAGCTGCATTGGGTACTGATTTTTCAAAATCAAAATCAACATACCGAAGGTCTGACCCCTCAAATCCGACTGCTTGAATAAAACTAACTTGTGACATAGATGCGGCATGCTGAGCTTGAACCGCTGCTTGAAGTGGACCGCCTATGTAAACGCTAAAATCTAGGCTATTTAGTTCTTGTACGAGGTTTGGCATAACATCTCTCCCTGAGTGTTATTGATTGTATGTATCGCTAACTATTGCGCGCAAACAACGCGATAACATTGCGCTCTACCTTTGAAATCCCCTTTCCACCTCTTACCTTCAAAACAATAAGAAGTAGCACAACATATTAAACAGTACCAACAAGCAAATACGTAGCGTATTGCCAACTTGTGGAGTTGCTTCTCAATCCTATGAGAGGCAAAGTTAAATAAGCGGACCAACTACTTTGACATAAGTTAACGGCCGTGGATGAAATCACCCTTTTTAACTGCGGCACACAAATTAGCAGTGCAAAGCCGCCTTAGCAAGGCTTTGCTTAGACAAGCTTTGCATATTAACTGTTTATTTTTTGAACAATAATTATATGGACTTGAGCTGCTTCAGATTCAGGAGCGCTCAAAATTGGGCCTAGCCTACTAACCCTCATACGCAAAAATATTGTTTAACTCTAAGCGATAAGCAGCTCTGCCTAAGCGATTATTGGTAGTTTCAATGATCACTTTGCCCTCAAACCAAAATGCATCTTGCATGTCGTTAAGGCGCACTTCTTGGTCGGTTTTAACATGCAGCATTTGGTTGGGCGGTGGTGGTGGGAGATGAATACAGGCGCCAAAATAAGGCACAATGAAAAACTCAGTGATGTTTTGTTGCTCGTCAGTCTCAAGAGGCACAATAAAACCGGGGATGCGGATGTGTTTATTATCAAACTCTTCAATAACATTGGTAGAACCCAAGGCCTGAAGATATGGCGCGGTCCGCGGGTCTTCATTAGCACCTGAATGCAGCATATCTAAGGTATCTAGACGCGAGCCTTCCACTATTTCATCGATATAACCGGGCGGATTGAGCAAGGCTACAAGCTCATCAGCCGGCATCAGGGCTGTCCACTCTATCTCTTCATACTGTTGCTCATCGCTATATGCACTGGAAGATGCAAAAAGCAATGCAATGATGAAGCAACTCGATGCAAAAATTTGCTTACCAATACCGAAAGTCGAACCTGAGCACTTATGCATATATAATCAAACACCCTTGTAAACCATAGTAAATAAACTAGCTAAAACACCTAAGCGCCGTTAACCCTTAAATCCCAGCCTAAAGCAATTGTGACTCAAGCTCTCGCAGACAATGCAAAGATGTTATAACATACTTACATTCCAAGTAAACACGGCTGTTACGAGACTACGGTGGCAAATCATCAAGCTTCTATCGCAATTGAAATAAACAATTTAGCGTTTCGATACAATAAGCAATCTGAACGAGCGGATATCGATATTCCTAAATGGCAGCTCAACGCCGGAGAACATGTATTTTTGCGAGGTGAATCTGGCTCGGGAAAAAGCACTTTGCTTAATTTAATTGCTGGCATACTGCAGCCAGACAGCGGTGAAATTAGCCTCTTAAACGAAACTTTCTCCACGCTATCATCGCGCAAACGCGATGCCTTTAGAGCCAAGCATATTGGCGTAGTATATCAGCAGTTTAATCTAATTCCCTTTGTAAGCGTGCTAAAAAACGTTCAGCTCGCCGCACACTTTGGGCACACCCCTTCCCATAAAGTGCAGGCATTTTTGGAAGAGCTGTTACCAAAACTTGCACTGCCTAAAGATTGCTTACACAAAAAAGCCTCTCAGTTAAGCGTGGGGCAACAGCAGCGCGTTGCAATTGCGCGAGCCTTAGTAAACAGCCCAGACATTTTATTAGTAGACGAACCCACATCCGCTTTAGATGCTCATGCACGTGACGCATTCATGCAGGTGCTAATTGAACTGTGCAATAAATATGGCTCTACTTTGCTCTTTGTTAGCCACGATGCTTATCTACAAAGTCACTTTGAACACATTGTTGATATGAAAGCTCTGAATGAAAACACCACACAATCCTTTGAGACCATTGAAAGCTCAGAGTCTTCAACGGGAGCAAGTGCCCTATGATGCTCTCTTTCGCGTGGGACAGTTTAAAAAGTCGTCGTAAATCGGTGTTACTCACCTTTATATCATTGCTTATTAGCATCAGCGTTTTATTTAGCGTTGAACATATTAGAAGCCAAGCAAAAGAAAGCTTTAACCGCACGGTATCTGATATTGACCTTATTGTGGGGGCGCCAAGCGGGCAGCTAAATCTTTTGCTCTACTCAGTGTTTCGAATGGGTAGCCCTACCAGCAATATCAGTTGGAACAGTTTTGAAACCCTGCAAAAACACAAAGACGTAAAGTGGGCGATTCCAATTTCTTTAGGTGACTCACACCAAGGCTATCGAGTGTTAGGCACATCTGAAGCCTACTTTGAGCACTTTAAATATGGAAAAAAACAGGCTTTAAGCTTTCAAGACGGTAAGCCTTTTAACGGCACTTTTGAGGCTGTTATTGGTGCTGATGTTGCCAAAACACTGAATTATACAGTTGGCAGTGAAATGGTAATTGCTCACGGTATTGGTTCGGTAAGTTTTAAAAACCACGACTACGCTCCTTTTGCAGTAAGCGGCGTACTTGCACCTACCGGTACTCCAGTTGATAAAACCGTGCATGTAAGCTTAGCCGGTATTGAGGCCATTCACCTGCCGCCAGCGGCTTTGGCTAAACTGGCTGACCCGCAAAGCGAAGAAGCTGCCAGCGTCGATTTAACGCCCAAATCGATATCTGCGGTATTGCTTGGATTGGAGTCAAAGCTGTCGGTATTTACCCTGCAGCGCGCGGTGAATAACTACCAGCAAGACCGGCTAATGGCAATTATGCCAGGCGTAGCCCTTGCCGAACTATGGCAGTTAATGAGCATGGTTGAAAATGTACTCATTATTATCAGTTTGTTGGTGCTTGCATCGTCTTTAATTGGCTTGTCGGTGATGCTACTTTCTTCTATGCGCGAGCGACGCCGGGAAATAGCGGTTCTTAGGACCATTGGCGCACGACCCGTCACGGTATTTTCCTTGATCATGACAGAGGCAATGTTACTGGTGGGTGCGGCAACACTTAGCTCAATCGCGCTGTTGAGTCTATTGTTTTATAGCCTAAACGATTGGCTTTCTGCTACTTACGGTTTATTTATTGAGGCAAACTTAATCACCACTAGCACGGTGATCATTTCAGGCGTAGTGATTGGCTGTGCGGCGCTTACCACCTTATTGCCGGCAATTGATGCGTATAGAAGTGCGCTGCAGTCAAATTTATCTAGCGATTGAGGCAGTTTCAATAAACTGCCTCTAGCTTGAGCAGCACTTACACACACCCAGTACCTCAATAGGTTTAGCTGGCCATGAAAACGAAGAGGACTTGGTTGCTTGAAGTATCTGCTGCCCAGCCTTTGCGTCTAATGGCTTTATGTCCACCGAAAAACAGCACTTGCATACCAAACTGATGCTTTGCTCACTGTAATTTTGAGGTTTAAGGATGTACTTATTGATGGTTTCTAGCCTGAGTACAATACCGTGCAATTCCAAAAGCTGAAGTATTCGATAAACCGACATCGCGGTGATAGAGAGTTTTAGTTCCTGATTCATATAATCAGCCAACTCATACATTGAAGCCGCTTTTTTAAATTGACTTAAGGCCACCACCACATCGCTGCGCTTTTGAGTCAAACGAAAGGTTTCGGGAATATTCTCAATTAGGTCTGTGTGGGTAGTCATCATATCTAGTCCTTAGAAAAATTTACCGTCTACTTATGTTGGGTCTATTGTTAGAAGCAACCTAGCCTCTTCCTCTGCCACTGACGGCGAGCGATGCACAATTGCGTTATTTTCGTTGCCTGGCCAGGCCTCTCCTTTAAGCAAGAGCACATCACCTGCTTTTGCACAGTCATGTTTGGCAGTAAAGGAAGATGTTTTATTGCCCACCTCGGATGAACAATCATTCAAGGCAGATGCAATTAATTCACTGGATGTCATGTTTGGATAATTGCTGTTTAGCCATTCAGTTGCCTTGCCTGAGTAAGTACAAATTAAACGACCGCTGATTTTGTCGGTATGAAACTTAGGGCACATTGCTCGGTTTAAAACTGTCAGCCTCAATCCCACACTTTCGCAATCAAACAAACAGCAAACCATATCAATAAGCATGCTGAGCTCGTCAATAAATGCCAACTTACTTGCGCCTGCACCTTCAGTTGCAAAATCAGGGAGCATGTAATTCAGGGTTTTTGAGATATCTTCCAGATCCACAGAGCGAATGAGAGCGATGTTCTGTGCCCGAAGTGCTTGAACATAAGGTTTTAACTCAGCACTTGGCTTTCTTTCCCAAATACAAATATTGGTATTTTCTTGAAAAAAATCAGTAAATATTTCAGGTGAACTTGCCCATCGAGTAGAGGAGATCTGGCCTATCAGAGCTTTTCCAGCTTCCGCATGTATTACTAGCTTTTCGCTCCCAGAAACCTTCGTTAATGATTGAATCGACATGTATACACAATCTCCTAATTTATTGTTAAGCGCACTGTTTACAGATTATCAAAGCTCGTACGGCAAGAATTCGCGCCATTATTGCGGCTTATGCTCTGAGCAAGTTTTCATTAATCTCAAACTCAAAAGATGCGCCCACACCAAACAAACAGAACCAATCATGGTGAACAAGACTTCGGCAGTACCATGAAAGAATTGGGAGCAAATAAAGCCAAGCACACCAACTATGGCGAGTACAAGCATGCTCTGATTTCGCGTCGCCATATAGCGCTTCGGTAGACTCGTTGCTGCCAATATGAGCACTGGCAGTATTAAAAGTTTATGCACCCATTCTTGCTCAAGCGTGCCCAATATGGCATTTGTGCCAACTAATAAAATCAATAATGGCGTTACCAAGCAGTGACATAAGCACAAGGATGAAAACACCACACCTAATTTATCTCGAAACATTATTTAGAAAGCCTTATTGAATTCTTAATTAGTACAATATAACATCTCATTTGTAATTGCTACAATATAACATTACAAATGGAGTTAAGCAGTGAGTAATCAAACAAAAAATAAGCACCAGCGGATGAAGCTTACAAAAACCAAGATAGCAGCCTCGCTTGGCTTAATATTTTCAGCGGCCGTGTTTTCAGCAAGCAGCATGGCTGCAAATGTTCAAGGTGTAGTCACCGACAAAAATGGAAAGCCGTTAGTTGGGGCCAAGATTGAAGTGATGGGCACCAATTTAGAAACAAGCACCGACGGCAATGGGCAATTTAGATTCAACAACATTGAAGGCAAGGCAGCTGAGTTACACATCTCAGCCATTGGCTTTGCGCATCTGAATCAAATGATTGAGCTTAATGAGCAAAGCGAGCGACTGACTTTAAGCCTTTTTCGCTCACCAATTGAGGTGGTGGATGTTACTGCTACGCCATTTCATGCTTCGGTTATGGAGTCTGCAGCACCGGTTTCAGTTCTCTCCGGTGATGCGCTGCGTCGTCAGCAAGCATCAACTTTAGGCGACACATTAGAGAAGCTCGTTGGCGTAAATACCAACTTTCACGCGAATGTAGCAAGTACGCCAATTATTCGCGGATTAAGTGGACCACGCGTATTGATTGCTCAAAACGGTTTAGATGTGAGCGATGTATCTCGCGTAGGACCAGATCACGCCGTAGCCACAGAGGTCTCCACAGTTAAGCAAGTTGAAGTATTGCGAGGCCCCTCAACACTGTTTTTTGGCAGTGGCGCAATAGGCGGCGTTGTTAACGTGGTAGATGAACGCGTGCCTACTAATAGCGATTCACAAGGCGAGTGGTTATTTGAAACCGATTCGGTGAACAACCAGAAACTCGGTTCGTTTAGCATAAAAACCGGAACTGACTCTTTCGCATTTTATGGAGACGGCTTTTTTAGAGACGCTGATGATTACGATGTGCCTGTGAATCCTGAAAGTGAGGATGCGCATGACGATGAACATGAGCATGACCATGAGGGCGGGCACGACGGCGACTTTTCAGTGCAAAACAGCGCTGAAGAATCTAGCGGTTATACCTTTGGCACCAGTTATTTGTTCGACAACGGTTATGTTGGCGTATCGATGGGCAGATTAGACCGCATGTACGGCATTCCTGGTCACAGTCATGGAGACGGTGATGAGGAAGAGAATATTTTTGCTGACTTAACACAGAACCGTTATCAACTTATTGGTGAAATTGGTCTTGAAAACGAATGGTTGAGCGCAGTTAACTTCAGAGCAGCTTACAGTGATTATGAACATGCTGAAATTGAATTTGGCGTGGCTGGCACAACCTTTAAAAATGAAACTTCAGAGGCTCGCGTAGACTTTCTCCACCAACCCATTTTAGGTTGGCGCGGCGGCGTATCGCTTCATTATAAAAAAAGTGATGTTGAAGCACAGGGCAGTGAAGCATTCACCCCGCCTTCAACAAATGAAATGTTTGCTCTTTCAGTAATGGAAGAACGGCACTTTGGTGATGTACTTATACAATTAGGTGCGCGTATTGAGCGCGTTACCCTCAACGCCGACCAAGTCAGACTTCCAGAAATTGAAGCACATAGCCATGATGAAGATGAGCATGATCACGATGCGCACGACCACGACCACAATCATGATGAGGGCGCCGTTGAGATAACACGTGTTTTCACAGCAGATCACGAATTTACGCCTGTTACTTTATCTGCAGGCGCAGTTTGGGATTTTATGCCGGGTTATAACGTAGGCGTATTGCTGTCTCGCTCAGAGCGTGCACCATCTGCGTCTGAGCTGCTTTCTTTTGGTCCACACATCGGCACCCGCACTTATGAAGTAGGGGCTTTATTTGCACTTGAAGAGTCAGGAGGCGAAGCAAGCATTGGGCTAACTAATGAAGTTATTGATTTAGAAACGGCAAATAACATCGATTTAAGCTTTCGTAAAACCAAAGGTGATGTGGGCTTTGTTTTTAATGCTTTTTACAATCAAATAGACAACTACTACTACCAAATTGAGACTGGCTTGTTTGCTGATGATGGTCATAACCACGACCATGGCGGCGATGGGCATGATCACAGTGGTCATGATCACGACGGTCACGATCACGGAGATGACCACGGCCATGACCATGGCGATGATGAGCACGACCACAGCGGGGAACTCCCTGTGTTTATCTTCCAAACCGATGACGTCGAACTCTACGGTTTTGAGGCTCAAGTTGCGTGGCAAGTAAATGACGCATTCAAAACTATGGTGTTTTCAGACTATGTCAGAGCAAAACTTAAAGACGGAGGCGACCTTCCTCGTACGCCACCACTTCGAATAGGGGCAGAGTTTACTTACGACTTTCAAGATATAAACGCCAATCTCGATGTCATTCGCTACCAAGAGCAAGACAAGGTATCTGATTTTGAAAGCACAACCGACGGTTACACTATGGTAAACGCAACGGTTTCTTATCAACTCCCTATAACGAGCCAAGACATTGTTGTGTATGTGCAGGGGACCAACCTAACCGACACCGAAGCCCGCGTTCACAGTTCATTTCTAAAAGATATTGCGCCACGCCCTGGCCGTAGCTTTGCTATAGGCCTAAGAGGCAATTTCTAAATGGAAACTATTATTACAAGGAAAACTAACATGAAATCTTCTTTTTCACTCAACACACTATTTATCGCGGCTGGCGCTGTTTTGTTAACAGGCTGTGGCGATGCTGAAACCACCATCAATGAGCTTCCACCCATTGTTGAAGAAACTCCAGTTAACCCTGGCACTGGTGGCGGCGGGGGCACTGGCGACTTTTTAATTGAAAGCGATGGCCGCTTAGCAGCTACTGCCTTGGGCAGTAATCAAATAAGTGTTTTCGACCTTGACGATAACAGTATGCTCGATAGCTTTGGCATGATTTACGATGGCAATTCTTTATTAGTGTCTGCAGATTATCGCTTTGCTGTTATTCGCAACCGTGACAACGACTATGTGGGCTTTATTGACGGTGCTTTATGGCGTGAGGACCACGTAGACCATTTGCATGATTATGAGCAGATGCCACAAATGTCGAGCTTTGAATTATTCGACAGCAAACCAACGCATATCGATAGCTACAACGGACTCATGGCGATATTTAACGATGGTGATGCTGACGCTGGCTTGCCTGCCTCGGTTGTGGTGATGTCTGATATGGATATCGCTTCAGAAAATGACGATTTAGCACGGCTTAACTTCAGCAACAACATGCATGGCGTTGCTAAACCACGCGGTGAGTTTTTAATTGCCAGCGTAAGACGAGACGATGCAGAATCAACTTCAGCAAATCCTATTTTACCCGACCAAGTTGGCGTATTTCATCTTCACAATGGAGAGTATGAGCAAGAACTTGTGTTTGATGTAACTTGCCCGAATCTTCATGGAGCAGGTCAAAACAGTGAGTTTGTAGCCTTCGGCTGTGGTGATGGCGTGTTAGTTGTGCATGAGCATAGCGCCGAAGATTTTGAAGCTGAAAAAATAATGAACATTGCTGCATTGGGCAGCGCAAGAATAGGCTCTCTTTACGCGCACAGCGACAGCGAAACCATGTTTGGAACTGCTTCTAATCGCGCTACCGGGGAATCGTTCTTGTTAGCCGTAAATCCTGAAGAAATGGAAATGGAAGAAATTGATTGGCAGCCTGTTGATGGCGCTTCCCCCATTAGCTTTGCATTTTCATACAGCGGTGAGCATTTTGTTATTCTCGACAATCAAGGTTTTGTTAGTATATTAGAAGCACATGAGCACGATGGCCATATGCACTGGGAATTTCATGAGCGAGTTGATGTCATAGAAGATGATGTTGCTGGCCTACCCGAAGGCGCTAGTTTTTCGATGACGATGTCGCAAAGTCACGGCTATGTATATGTAAGCGACCCCATCGCACAACATATTGTAAAAGTGAATTTAGAAAGCCTAGCAGTGTCAGAAGAAATAGAGTTAAATTTTGTACCGACAAGTATTGCTTGGTTAGGTATTGCCGAAGAGCATGATCACTAATCATCAATATTACTCCTTAGATGTATGCCGCAGTTTTGCGGCTTTTTAGCTACGAGGCAATGATGATAGCGTTTGCAAAGTTAAAATATTTTAGAAACCTAAGTTTGTGCGCGTTGAGCGTTTTGTCTTTTGTTTTTTTCTTTGCATCTAAAGCCTTGGCGGGTCCACACGTACATGGCCAAGGTGAGCTTAATATTGCGATGGAAGGTGATTCACTTTATATACAAATATCGATGCCCGCAGGGGATGTTGTTGGGTTTGAGCACACCGCTAAAAGCGAAGAGGAAAAGCAGGCCCAAAACTCAGCAAAACAACAACTAGAAAACCAAGATGCTTTAATTGTATTAATTGGTGGGTCTTGTGAATTAAGTGAACAGTCAGTCAACATGGCGGGTGTGAACTCAAGCAACAGCGAGCTCAACAGCTTAGACAGCCTAGGTGGAGAAAGCGAAGGGCATACACATTCACATGGGCACGAGCATGGTCATAAGCACGAACATGAGCATCGCAATATTGTTGCCGAATATCAGTTTAACTGCCAAGCGTTAAATCAGTTACAAGCAATGGACCTTAATTTATTTGACGTGTTCCCTGCCGTTAACATCCTTAATGCGCAGTGGGTAGGTCAAAAAGGGCAAGGCAGCGAGAGTCTTAGCTCAGAAGCAAGGCGCATTAGTTTTTAAGCATCGGAGAGTATCATGATTTCAAGAAGAGCATTTAATCAAGGCCTAGTCGCGCTGGCGCTGACCGGCTTGTCGCGTCACTTGCTAGCAAGTCAAGGCTCGATGATGTCTAAGAGCCTCCCTGAGCATCTAGCTTACGGAAAACTGATCCCCGACCCTCAAGGCGTCATTGATTTACCTGAAGGTTTTAGCTACAAAATTATCTCTTCCCTTGAACAAACTATGAATGATGGTTTACGGGTACCCGACAGAGCAGACGGAATGGGTTGTTTTGCAGTAGATGACGAGCGGGTGGCTTTAGTTCGTAACCATGAGCTCTCTCCTCCTAAAAATGCCAGCGAAAATACCTACACTGCTGCCATAAAGTCAGAACTTAGCTACGACCTTGACCCAAATAGTCAACCACTACCTGGCGGCACGAGCAATCTCATTTACAACTTAAAAACTGAAACCATTGAAAGCCAGTTTATGTCTTTAATTGGCACTATTCGCAACTGCTCTGGCGGCATAACGCCTTGGAATACATGGCTTACCTGCGAAGAGTCGGTATTAAGCCCAGCTGAAGGTTTGGGCAAAGAGCACGGTTATGTATTCGAGGTGCCCGCGAATGCAACAGAGCTGATTGATGCCAAACCCATAAAAGCTATGGGACGCTTTAATCACGAGGCAGCTTGCGTCGACCCTCGCACAAACATTGTGTATTTAACTGAAGACAGACACGACAGCTTGTTTTATCGCTTTATCCCTAAAAACCCTAGCGATATTCATGCAGGTGGCAAACTTCAGGCCCTTGTGCTTGTAAACAAAGCCCAATTTGACTCTCGAAATTGGGACACAAACAGCATGTCATTAAACACTGAATACCCGGTAACTTGGGTTGACTTAGATGACGTTGAAAGCCCTAACGACGATCTTCGCGAGCAAGGTCATGCAAAAGGCGCTGCTTTATTTGCGCGAGGTGAGGGGATTCATTGGGCAAATGGAGAAATGTATTTTTGCTGCACCAATGGCGGCGCGGCAAAATTGGGCCAAATAATGCGCTATGTTCCTTCGCTATTAGAAGGAAGTGAAGATGAATCAAAAGCACCTGGCAAATTAAGCTTGTTTGTTGAAAGCGCTGACAAACAAACATTCAACTACGGCGACAACATATGCGTAGCGCCAAACAGCCATTTAATAGTGTGTGAGGACCAGTATTCGGACACCGTCAACAACCACCTTAAAGGTATCACTCCTTCTGGGAAAATATATGATTTTGCCAAAGTGCGTTGGCAAACCGAGCCGGCGGGTGGATGTTTTTCACCCGATGGAAAAACCTTTTTCGTAAACTTGTATTCCCCGACTGCGACCCTTGCGATCACAGGCCCATGGGATAGGTTTAAAAGCGCTTAGCTATTGATTACAAAAATTGAATACATAAATTAGGCTGACTATTAGCCCAATCTAGCCGCATTTATTGATGAGAGCGAAAGTCATCTGGCTGTCCAGAAAAACGACGCATACTCATTAAATCCATTTGATACGCAGAGGTACCAAGCACATCTTCATACAAACCAGACTTAAACGCTCCAGTTAAGGTGTAGGCCTGGTTGAGATCGGGCATTTTAAATTCGCCCGTTAAACGAATATATATCATTTGATTTGGCGGCGGTGGCGGATAATGTGTACAGGCGCCAAAATAAGGCACTAAGAAAAAGCTTTGCAGACTTTGATTATCGCCTACTTCTAAAGGCACGATGAACCCTGAAATCGAGCCTGTTTTTCCAAGCCACCGCTCTACGATATCGGTTGAGAACATGGCATCACGATAGGCTTGGTCGGTGCTAGCGTTCATCGACAGCAAAATATTTTCAGCAAGATTCATCGCTGTTGGCACTTGGTACTTTTCTATAATTGCCCTTTGTTCATCAGGGATTAGAAACTGCCAATCGACTTGCTCTGCGCCACCTTGCTCATAAACGTTCAGCAGCTCATCATCTTGTGTGAGATACACATAGCCAAAAGACGGAAAAACCTTAGAAACAGCTAGCAACAATGACGTTTGATAATGCCAAACTAGCAGCCCACATGCCCATAAAAAACAACATGTTATAAGAATTTTAATCGTCTTTATTTTCATACAAATGTTATAACATAATTGTGCAAGTAATCACACGAATTAAGGGCTCTCACCGTCAAATTGTGACTCATTTTACTAGCATCGCAGACTTGCTTTTAACTGCTGGCTAAATCAGCAAAAAAATTGAACTGTGCAAGCAGTCGCTCGGTATACATATTAGAAATATAAGGAGCTTATTATGAAAAAGATCGCAATCGTATTATCTGGCTGTGGCGTGTTTGATGGCGCTGAGATTCAAGAGGCAGTGCTAACCTTACTATATGTTTCAAAAGCTGGTGCAAGCTATCAGTGTTTCGCCCCCAATGTTCCTCAAATGCATACCCTAAATCATATGACAGGCGAAGAAATGGATGAACAGCGCAACGTGCTTGTTGAGGCATCTAGGATATCACGAGGTGATATCAAGCCGATTGACGAACTCAAGGTTGAAGATTTTGACGCAATAATTCTCCCCGGTGGCTTTGGAGCCGCAAAAAATCTTTCGAATTTCGCTACTGCCGGCGCAGATTGCAAAGTGGAGCCTAGCACTTTAAGCGCACTAAAAGCATTTGCGCAAGCTGCAAAGCCAGCTGGCTACATTTGTATTGCGCCAGCAATGATACCTCTGGTATACGGCAAAAAAGCAAAAGGCACCATTGGAAATGACAAAGACACGGCGCAAGCCATTACGCAAATGGGCGGGGAGCATGTGCAGTGCGCAGTAAACGATATTGTTATTGACCATGACCATAAGCTGGTCTCGACCCCCGCATACATGCTGGCAGAATCAATAATGGATGCTGATGCGGGTATTCAGAAGTTAGTTAGTGAAGTGATTAAAATGTGTGACTAGTGCTTGCTTATTGCTTTAAAGCGCCCTAGCGAACGCCTCTCACATTCATTTTCAGCGTGTAAACTGAATCCATCGCAGTGATAAATAAAATGCTTTGATCAGGGCCGCCAAAAGTAACATTAGCGGTCCAATTCTCTGGCACTGGAATGTGTTTAATTTTCTCGCCAAGGCTATTAAATACCGTAACGCCATCACCCGTGAGGTATACGTTGCCATGGTTGTCGATGGTCATGCCATCTGAACCCATGTCAGTAAACAAGGTACGCTCAGACAAGCTTGCATCTTCATTGATAGTAAAGCGATACGTTTTTTTCGCGCCCACATCTGCTACATAAAGTGTCTTGCCATCTGGCGAACCAATAATGCCGTTTGGCTGCACGTATTCGCCTTGTGCCACAATGCTTAGCTCACCTGTTTTTGGTGCGATGTAGTACACGCGGCGTTCACTTAATCGAGTCTCTGCCTTATCCCACCAAGGTCTTTCATAAAGTGGGTCGGTAAAGTAAATACCTCCCTTTTTATCCACCCACAAATCATTAGGTCCGCCAAGGAGTTTCCCGTCAAAATCGGTCACTAGCACTTCAACATTTTTATCCATATCGATGCGCCAAAGCTGGTTGTCTTCATCGGCACAGGCAAGCAAATTTCCGTTATGATCAAAATACAATCCATTCGCCCTACCCGAAGGATTAAGCCAATCGCTTACGGTATTGCTTTTAGCATCCCATTTTAAAATTCGATTGTTTGGCTGATCGGTAAAATAAACATCGCCGTGTTTATCTGCAGCCGGGCCCTCTGTGAATGAGAAGGTATCTGAAACTAAGGTGAGTTTAGCGTTTTTTTGCACGATGTCGGTTTCATGCGGTTCTGCGCGAAGCTCAACAGTAAAAATTAGTAGCAACAATGCACTAAAAACAAAAAGCTTAGTGGTTGGTTGTATTCGTTCATTTATTTTCATTCAAGCAGCACTCAATTGATGTTTGGGTAGCGCAGTATTTTCAAAAATTAATTATTTTGGCAATGGTTGCGAGTGACTTTTATACGACAAATCTGTTGACTAAACAAATCTGTAAAAAGTCATGCAATCAAGTATCTTCTGCTCGCATCCACTGTGCTGAAAATAAATCAGTTGCAGGAAAGCGTTTTTAATGGACCCGAATTATAGTTTTTATTCTCTAATTCAAGCTGTTAAGAATTAATGTCAAGTTGCATCTAGAATGCTTTTGGTATGTCGGATAAGTAAAGAGGAGATATTGTCTTGGCCTCCTTTTATCTTGGCTTGTTCAATCAGGTTTTGAGTGGTGGCGCTTAAACTAGAGGGGGCAGAAATAATGCTATGTAATTCACTTTGATTGAGTTCTTTGTACAAGCCGTCGGAGCATAAAAGTAAGCTCTCATCACAATTAAGAGTTAGCGTAAGTGAATCGATAGTAGGGCGCACTAATGCGCCACCTAAACAAGAAGTGACTACATTGCGCTGTGGATGTTGCTTTGCCTGAGTGCTATCAATCATATTTAAGTCTACGAGGTCTTGAACGAGGGAGTGATCTTTAGTGAGCAAAGTACAAGCGGTTTTAGTCAGTTGATATGCACGGCAATCACCGCTCCAATAGAGGCTTATATCAGCACCGCTTTGAACAGCCAAGATTATAGTCGTCCCCATGCCGACCAATTCTGCGTTTTCCTCAGCGTAGCTCTGTAGTTGTCGATGCACGATTTCAATTGCATCACTTGCTGAGCTGCATGTGGCTAAAACTTTCGGAAGATGCTCACAAACCCAGCGTGAGGCAACTTCCCCGGCATTATGCCCGCCCATGCCATCTGCCACTATCCATATCCCCGCTGCATCATCTATAAAAACACAGTCTTGATTCAGCGTCCTTTTTCTACCCGGATCAGTGCATCCTGCTGCTATAAACTTATTGAAGCTTTGCATTTTGAATGCGCTTATACAGGGTGTCGTATTCACTACCATCTTTTCCATACAACTCCTCTATCATGTTCAAACCGAGAGTCTCATAGGGAATTGCTAAACTGGCTTGCATATTTCGATACAGAGCTTCGGCATAAAAAAGGTTCGCTTTAGCAAGTGATTGTGAAGCTTGGTTTGAGTTGGCATTTAGCATAGCAAGCGCGTCGGAGGACTGCTGCAGGGCGTTTTGGATATCTCCCTTGCGCAAAGACAAATCGCTTAACTGCACTAGGGAAAGCGCAATCGCTTGGTGTCCATCTGGAAAAACAAGCAAAGCTCGTTGATAGGACTCATCCAAATAAAATTGGGCATTGTTTAAATCTCCCGCCAACACATAAACCTGTCCAATGGCCCTTTGCACAATTGGGTAATATGGATGAGACTGCCCCAAAGATCCCTCGACCATGTCTAACATTTCAAGGCGCATATCAATGCTGCGCGCAAATTTCTTCTGTTTCGCATAAATGTTTGCCAGCATGCCCGTGCTCGCCATTACTTCAACATGCCCGAACTCGAGCATACTCTTTCGAATATTGAGTCCCTCAATCGCATACTGCTCTGCTTGTTCTAGCTGCCCTAATTGAAGCAGAGTGCTCGCGAGCTGGTTTAAGCCATGTGCCAATGACAAACTCGGCGGCATATCCAGTGCCTTTTGGTTTTCCACCCCACGTTTGAGTACTTCCTTAGAACGCTCAAACTGACCCGTTTGCCTCAGTGAGTGACCAAGAGCAAATAGGCGGTCTGCCAGAGCGTACGCAAGCTCTTTACTGTACTGTCCTCCTTGCGCAATGATTTGTTCCGTGCGCGTTACTGAATTTTGGTAATGTACAAGCGCCAAGCTATCGTTTGCATTATAAGTTTGTGCCGTGCCTATCCCATATTGAATTTGAGCATAATAATAATCGTACAAGGCTTGGCTTAAGCCTGGGCTCCGATCGCTTTCAAGTGTTTCTGCTAAGCTCTGAAAACGTGCAAGCGGCTCAAGATATTCTCCAATTAAAATCAGATTATTCGCTTGTTCGTTGCCCAAAACATATTGAAATGATGCGTAGCTTGGGTTGAACGGGTCACTCTGGCTTTGTGCAAAATATTGCCCTGCCCTCGCAAGCATCGTTGCCGCTAGCTCATATTCTCCAATTTGGCTGTATACTGAGCCAAGTGTGGTGTTCAACTGCGCTTTAATAAAGGGCTCGCTATCGAGGCTCACTAAATTCTCAGATGCTTTGTCAATAATACTTTTAACGCTAATTTCGCCACCGGCATTTTGGTTTGGATCTGCCGATTGAAAAATATCCGTCATAAATTTTGCGGTCTCTTGCGCCACAAAGGCTTGTCTTAACGCTCTATCGCGCTCTCGTTCAATTGCCAATGACTGCCAGAAAATAATGCTACTTGTGCTAATCAAACCGAATACAAACAACGACACCAGAGCCGTGCTGAAAGTGTTTCGCTGCACGAATTTTTTTGCGCGATAAAGAAAACTGTCGGGTTTGGCTGATATCGGATAATTTCGCTGATGACGTTCAATATCTTCTAGCAGTTGCTCGGAGCTTGAGTAGCGCCGATCAGGCTCTTTTTGCAAAGCCTTCATAACAATGGTGTCGATATCGCCTTTCAGCAACTTAGTCCGTTTGCGTATGCTCTGGTTGGGAGAGGCTGAGCACTTCACGCTTGGCTTAGCCGGCTGCTGCTCAATAATCATCGATTCAATACTGCGGGGCGAGCTTGATGTTGTATCAAATAGGGCCTCTCCAGTTACCAAATACATCAGCAAAGCACCTAAACCATATACGTCCGACCTTGTTGTAATACTGCTGCCGAGCACTTGTTCAGGAGAAGCGTTAGCCGGCGTAAGCACCCGAGCAAACTCTTGGGTGAGATCCTGTTTATCTTCACTCTTCGGTGCACTACTTTGTATCAGCTTTGCAATACCAAAATCTAGGAGCTTTACCTCGCCTTGGCTGTTTACCAAAACATTGCTGGGTTTGATATCGCGATGCACTATTAAATTTTGATGGGCATAAATAACCGCTTCAACCACTTGTTTAAATAGCTCAAGACGTTTAGCTATGCTTAAGTCCTGTTCTTCACAGTATTGAGTAATAGGAACACCATCAACGTATTCCAAAATGATATAGGGCTGACCTTGCTCTGTTTCACCTCCACCAATAAAGCTAGCAATGTTTTTGTGATTTAAGGATGCAAGTATTTGCCTCTCACGACGAAAGCGCTCAAGACTCTGCATGCTAGTATATTTAAGATGTATAACTTTAATTGCAACCAACTGTTCAAAATCATCTTGTTTGCGCGATCCTAAAAACACGCTCCCCATGCCGCCCTCTCCAATAGATTTGAGCACTTCAAAGCGCTCTATCATATCGCCGGCCTTCAATAGCTTTTCTTGCTTCAAAAAATCAGAAGCCGAGGCACTTACCAGATCCCTTAGATTAAAATCTTCTTGAGCGTGGGTCTGCTCCTCTAGCATTTGCAAAACAATGGCAAGGCACTGTGAGTCTTGGGCGCACTTTCGTTTTACAAAATCGGCTTGCTCTGAATCTGGCAATAGCTTAGCCTGAGCAAAAGTGTTTTTTATCAGGGTCCATTTTTGCTGGTTCATGTTAGTTCCGGTTGTGCTTGCCGACGTTAGTTTTGTCAGCCTTCATTTTTACTTTTAACCACGCCTTAGCGGCCTGAATATCTCGCTCGACCGTTGCCAATGAGAGCGCTAATACTTCTGCAATTTCAGGGTGTGTCAGCATCGAAAAAAGCTTTAGCTCAAAAATACGTGCCGCACGCGGGTCAAATTCAGATAGCTGATGCAAAAGCTCATCGATATAAATAAGCTCAAGCCCCTGATTCCCCTGACTGCTGTTGGTGTCCGATGCTTGCTCAAGCAAAGTCACTTTGTATTGTTTACCACCGCGCTTAGCGGCATTTTTCTCTCTGGCGTGGTCCACCAATATTCGTCGCATTTGTTGTGCAGCTATCGCGATAAAATGCTTTTTATCTGCAATGTACATCGTTTTGTCGGCCAAACGAATATAGGCTTCATTAACCAATGCAGTCGCTTGAAGGGTGTGCCCCTGTTGCTCACTTTGCATAAATCTAAGGGCAATGCGGTGCAACTCCTCTAACATAAGCGCCTGAAGCTCAGGTGGCAGACTTATTATTTCATTTGAAAATGAAGGCATAGTGCAGACTCTGATTAGGGGATTAATGATTCAGAACTTACCGAGCATAAACCCCATTGATTTATGGTTAAAATTTAACCACATTCAGAGCATAAGTGCTTCATAAAAAATCTGCAATTCGCACTATGACTGCTCACAACATCATTGAGCAGTCATAGTGCTAAAGTTGCGTTTTTATTGAGTGTTAGAATCGCCCGACCTACCGCTGCCTTGTTCAGCCTGACCATTTATTCCTGGCAAACCAATATCAAAGTTATTGTTGCCCAAGATAATATTTACGCCATCGTTCAAGTCTGCATCAAATACACCAAAGCTCCATCCTCCTTCTCCCGCAGCAAGGTTAGCAAGCTCGAAGGTTGCGGAGACGCCTCCAATGCCTCCATTTCCAGTGCTAATATCATTGCCACTAATATTAGCAGGGGTACTTGCACCAACAAATATGCCAAACGATGGACCACCCCCGCCAGAGCCACCAATGCCGCCAGTACCACCATTGCCGCCTTTACCACCATCACCGCCAGAGCCGCCGCTTAAATTACCAGGGTCACCTAAACCTCCCGCACCACCAATACCACCTTGTGCCCCAGCTCCCCCAATTGCGCCGCTGCCGCCATTTCCTGACTGCAAAATGTTATCGCTGATAGTATGAAAGCTACCTCCGGAGATATGAATCGCCATGGATGCACCACCTGATGATGCTCCTAAACCACCTTCTCCGCCTGTGCCACCTTCTCCGCCACCACCGCCAGCACCGCCGTTTTGACCAAAGCTACCGACGCCGCCACCACCACCGCCGCCGCCTCCAGAACCGGTTTGACCATTAGCACCCAACTCGCCTCTGCTTGTTCGGTAACTCCCGTCTTCGTTTAATTGTCCATAACCATTCGCGCCATTGCCCGGAGCGCCATCTCTACCATCGGCACCGCCTCTTCCATTGCTACCATTTCTATTTGGGTTAGTCGTAAATCCTCGCGTACCACCTGCACCGCCACCAGGGCCCGAGCCGGCACTACCGTCCTCTCCTGATTCACCCCGGTTATTACCGGCGTTGCCTCCATTGCCACCGTTAAATCCAGCTGTACCTGAACCACCGTCACCACCTACAACATTTAAGCCTACCCTGCCATCTTCTCCTGCATTTCCATCAACACCACTGTCGCGTAAGGCCGTTATATTTTGCTGCCTCAAGCCATCTCCCGTTGTTACCTGATTATTTATTATGGTTGCTGTTGCAACGTTTCTGATCAGGACACCATAAACATCAGAAAAAGACGCCGTGCCCGACTGACCAGCATATCCCTCAACATCAATAATTGTGTTTTCTATGATCATTTCACCCGAACCCGATAGAGCGACGATACCAAAGGTATTGAACACGTCATCTGGCGCGGGTGCATTCACTTTCAGTGCTAAGCCTGAAATGGTAGTCGTTTGATCAACTGAGGTGTAATAAAAACCAAGTTGTAACGCTTCCATCACCGAAGGTGCCGATTCAGGCGCATAATCCCAATTATCAATATAGCCACCATATATACTGTTCCCACCTTTGAGTTCAGGACGGTTACCCGCTAATATGCCGTCCCATAGCACTATCGGACTGTTGTCGCTTGGGCTTTGTATGTAGTAATCGATATCACGTGCAATATCTTGGGTTGCTGCTGAAAAATCGGTAAACGGAGCATCAATCGTTCCGTCAGATATACCTGTAAAATCAGGGTCAATGAATACTGCGGTCTCGACATCTTCGAGCACCATCACAGTAACAGTAGCGCTATCGTTTTGTCCGCCAGCACTTGCGGTGACCCTAAAACTAAGATTACCGACCTTGTCAGGCGCGCTAAAGCTAGCAGAAGAAGTATTAAATCCACTTGTATTGCTAACACTCTCGCCACTGATTTGTTGCCACGAAAACGTAATATTGTCGCCATCTGCATCGCTTGCTGATGCACTTAAGCTTACAGAATCCGAGGCATTTACCAGAATTCTAGATTCGATGGTCACTACCGGTGGATTCCCAGTAACAACTGGCGTAGTTGGGCTACCAGAGCTGTCGCCACCTCCGCCGCCACAAGCAGTTAGTATACTAAGAGCAACTGCACTTAGCGCGAATTGTCGCCAGTGCCCAGCTTTCGTGGCACCTTCTTCCATTTGTTTGTAGTGATGTCTCATATCCTTCTCCACATTAGTGTTTACAAGCAATATTGCTTACTTGTTTGTGTAAAGCGTTAGAAGGTGAGAATTTCCCCTCATTTTTTTAAAATTTTTTTATCCGCGAGTGGTTTCAACATTAAGAATTAAAAAAATACTGAAGCATATGAGGGCTTTTATTACGTGTTCTCGCTCTAAGTGAATGAACAACAACTCATTGAAATTATATGGAGATACCCAGAATGAAAACCCTAGTACTTAGCTTTACAATTATGATCTTAGGCTTTGCACCAGTAGGTGCTGCGCAGCAAATGCAAATTCCTGAAGTGGGTGCATTTTTACCATCTATAACAAAGGTAAAACCAAAAGATGTTATGGCAATTGATGGGCTATGGTCTGTTTCTTCTATTGATAAGATTGTGCGCATAGACCGAGGAAGAATATATGCGGTCGAAGGTTGGAATCATTTATTTGTGCTTAAAATCAAACCAGGAATGGTCGTCATACATCCATTTATCGAGACTGCGCCAGGAATGTATGAGGGGGATGACCTGCCGTTGCAAGGACAATTTGTAGCTAGGTTAACTGGCGACAGAATTCTCAATTTTGATGTGGATGGTGCTCTGGGTAAAGCAAGTTATCAGCTTGTTCCACAACAGTTGGACGATCCTGAAGCGTTTAACGCTTTGATTAAAGTTGTTCGCTCTGAGGCAAGATAAATTATAAATAACGCTTACACACACAAAAACCGCAAGAATATAGAAGAAATAAACAACAAAGCCACCTATCGTTTGAGTACTGCCTAATGCGCACTGCCCAAAATGGGTTTGCGCTCATACTCTTGCGAGCCAATTATGACATTACAAGTGCGCACCAGACTTCTTTGTATTTCGAGCCTATTTATTTTCATCAGTGCTTGCAGCGAGCCTCAGCAAGAAAACGGTGCTCTACCACCATTTGAAGTAGATGTGGCGCTGCCCCTGCAGCAATCTATAACTGAATGGGATGAATACACCGGTCGTTTTGAAGCCGTGAATGAGGTGATTATTCGACCCAGAGTCACCGGTTACATTACCGAGAAACGTTTTACTGATGGGCAAGTTTTAGAAAAGGGCGATCCCTTGTTTATTATCGACCCGCGCCCCTTTGAGTATGCATTAGAGCAAGCCCAAGCTGCATTTAATTTAGCAAAAAGTGAGTACGAACGGGCGCAAAACTTACGTCAAACCCGAGCTATTGCCCAAGAAGACCTCGAGCGCCGTGAGCAGGAGTTTCGAAATGCCAACGCACTTTTAAACAATGCCAAGCTCGATTTAGAATTCACGACGGTTGTTTCACCCATCGATGGCAGAGTTGGCCAAGCGGAAGTGGATGCCGGGAACCTTGCCCGCGAAAATGAAACTATGCTGGTAAGGGTGGTGTCGCTTGACCCCATTCACTTTGAGTTTGAAGGCTCACAAACGCAATTACTCAAATACATCCGACTAGACCGCTCGGGCGAGCGAGGCGGTAGCGATAGAAATCCCAATCCTTTATTTATCAAGCTACAAGATGAAAACACTTATATCCACCCAGGTCGTGTTGATTTTATTGATAATGTTGTTGACGCAGACACCGGGACGATTGGTGCTCGAGCGCTAGTACCCAACCCCGATCAAATACTTTACCCCGGTCTTTTCGGCAGAGCCCGACTGGTTGGTCGCAGTAATTACTCCGTTCTTCTATTGCCACAAGTCGCTATACAAACCGATCAAAATCGTAAGTTCGTTTATGTGGTTAATGAGGATGATCAGGCAAATCGTGCATACATAGAGATTGGCACCATGCTCGACAATGGCTTGATACCGGTGACTGAGGGTTTGTCAGCTGATGACAGAGTAGTTGTTGCTGGCGTGCAAAGAATACGTGCACCTGAGCAGCCTGTTAGCCCAATAAGCACGGAAATAATATGGGTAGACACTGGCATGATGCCGAGTATTGATGGCATTCCTAGCATTGCAGAAATGTACGAGGCTGGAGTGAATAAGGCTCGCCCCACAAGCATTGGTGAGAACCAAAAAGAGACGTCCACCGATACCGATGGAGGTCGTTAAAATGAACTTCGCGAAGTTTTTTATCGACCGGCCTATTTTTGCAACGGTCTTGTCTTTACTCATTATGATAATTGGGTCTTTGGCTTATCTTAATTTGCCAGTTGAAGAATTTCCCCAAGTTGCTCCGCCTACCATACAGGTCAGCGCAGCTTATCCAGGCGCCAATGCACAAACGGTTGCCGATACAGTCTCCACGCCCATTGAGCAAGAAATAAACGGTGTAGAAGGCATGCTATATATGCAGTCGCAAGCCACAGCAGACGGGCAAATGACGCTTACTATCACCTTTGAACTCGGCACCGATTTAGACGAAGCACAAGTACTGGTGCAAAATCGCGTTGCAGTTGCATTGCCTCGCTTGCCAGAGCCAGTCCGCAGGATTGGGGTGACTACGCAAAAGAACTCACCTGATTTGTTACTGGTGATCAATATGTATTCTCCTGATGGTCGCTATGACCAAGACTACATCGCCAACTACGCAGTACTGCAAGTAAGAGATAGAATTCGCCGTATTGATGGCGTGGGTCAGCTGTTGTTGTTTGGCGGCTCTGAATATGCCATGCGAGTATGGTTAGACCCCGACTTAGTTCAGTCATACGACATGAGCGCCGGTGATATTGTGCGCGCCCTGCGAGAACAGAACATTCAGGTATCTTCTGGTGTACTCAATCAATCGCCTCAGCCACAGCAAAACTTTTTAGAATACTCGATTCAAACCCAAGGTCGGCTAACCGAGCCAGAACAGTTTGGCAGCATCATTGTTAAGTCAGGGGATGACGGACGCATTGTTCGTTTACGTGACGTCGCGCGCATAGAATTAGGCGCACAAAGCTATGTGACCAAAGGCTACATGGGAGAGTTTCCGGCTATGGCTCTGCCTATTTTTCAGCGCCCGGGCAGCAATGCCTTAACGACCGCCGAGCAAATTATTGCGACGATGGAAGAGCTAGAAGACAACTTTCCACCGGGCCTTGAGTACGAAATTGTTTATAACCCCACAGAATTTATTGCGCAGTCGATTGAAGCGGTAAAAATGACGGTTTACGAGGCTGTATTTTTAGTCGTGCTGGTGATCATTGTATTTCTGCAATCTTGGCGTGCAGCTCTGATCCCCATCGTTGCCATCCCTATCTCTTTAATCGGAACCTTTGCCGTGATGTCGGCCATGGGTTTTTCTTTGAATAATTTAACTCTCTTTGGGATGGTGCTGGCCATAGGCATTGTGGTCGATGACGCCATCGTTATTGTCGAGAACATGGAAAGAAACATGCGAGATGGTTTATCACCACTGGCCGCTGCTCGCAAAAGTATGGACGAAGTTGGCTCAGCACTCATCGCCATGTCTTTGGTGCTAGTTGCAGTGTTTATTCCCACCACCTTCCTAGACGGCATATCAGGGAAATTCTATCAGCAGTTTGGACTGACGGTGGCGGTTGCCACGCTTTTATCCTTATTCGTATCTTTAACCTTAAGCCCAGCACTTGCAGCGATTGTGATGAAGCCAATCCAACCAGAGCAAGCAGTTGCGAGCAGTTGGCTAAAGCAGCCTGTTGCTTCATTTTTTAGCATGTTTAATCGAGCCCTCAACCGCTTTTCCCAAGCTTACGGAAAGCTCGTTGGTAAATTGATAAAAGTAAGTGCACTAATGGTGCTGGTTTACGCGGGCCTTATGGGCTTTACCGGCTTTATGTTTAATCAAGTGCCCGGCGGTTTTATTCCAGCACAAGACAAGGGGTATTTTATTGTCGCAATTCAGTTGCCATCGGGTGCGTCACTTTCTGCCACCGATGAGGTAGTTAACGAGGCCATTGAAAAGATACTAGATGTACCCGGCGTAGCAAACGCGGTGAGTTTTACCGGTTTCTCCGGCGCAACGTTTACCAATGCCTCAAATTCTGCAACGGTTTTTCCTACCTTCGATACACCTGAAAATAGAGCAGCGATTGGTGCAGATTATCAGTCGATTCTAAACAATATGCAGGCATCATTGTCTTCCATCAAAGAGGCGTTTATTGTCGTTATCCCGCCTCCTCCAGTAAGCGGCATAGGCAATGGCGGCGGTTTTAAAATGATGCTGCAAGACAGAGCAGGAAGAGGTTTAGAGGTATTAGAAGGTGCGGCTTGGATGATGGCTGGCGCGGCTGCTGAAGCCCCTGAAACCACCGGCGTATTTACCTTTTTTGAAAACGGCACACCGCAGCTTTATCTCGATATAGACCGCGAAAAAGCACAGCGCTTAAACGTGCCCATCGCTAGCGTATTTGAAGCACTCGAAGTGTATATTGGTTCTGCTTTTATCAATGATTTTAACTACTTAGGTAGAACCTTCAGAGTGACCGCACAAGCAGATGCACCGTTTCGCTTGAATCCTGATGACGCGCTGCGCATAAAAGTAAGAAGTGATAAAGGCGTGATGGTACCCATTGGCTCAGTGGCAACCATTGAATACATCGCAGGACCAAGTCGTGTGCCTCGCTACAACTTATATGAGTCGGCTGCGCTTATTGGTGATACTGCACCAGGCTTTAGCTCTGGCCAAGCAATTGCGCGAATGGAAAGTCTTGCCGCAAACATTTTACCAGAGGGCATTGACTACGAATGGACCGAAATTGCCTTCCAAGAAAAGCAAACTGGGAATACCGCGGCCATGGCTTTTGCGCTTGCCGTAGTGTTTGTGTTTTTACTGCTCGCCGCACAATACGAAAGCTGGACCTTGCCGCTATCGGTAATATTAATTGTACCTATGTGCCTACTAAGCGCGATTGGCGGGATTTTTCTTGCCGGTATGGATAACAATATACTCACTCAAATTGGCTTTGTTGTGCTCATTGCCTTGGCCTCAAAGAACGCTATTTTAATTGTGGAATTTGCAAAAGAATTGGAAGAACAAGGCAAAACCCCCTTCGTGGCCGCAGTTGAAGCTTCAAAGTTACGTCTTCGCCCAATTCTCATGACATCCTTTGCTTTTATATTGGGTGTGGTTCCACTAGTAATTGCAAGCGGTGCAGGAGCCGAAATGCGCCAGGCTCTTGGCGTTGCAGTTTTCAGTGGCATGTTGGGCGTGACTTTATTCGGTCTTATTTTCACACCGGTTTTTTATGTGCTGTGCCGCAAATTAGCAAAAAAGAACAGCCGTCAAGCTGCTGATAACGAAGCGGTTGATACAAGCAAAAATGGAGAATTGTCATGAATGGATTGGGCTCTAAGCATGATAAGCGCGTTGAAGCAGGCTTGTCCTCTATTTCGCTTATCACCAGCAAAAGACCTATGAAAAATAGGACTTTTAAATCCCTTGTCTTGGGCTTCAGCGTGTTTTTGTTGAGCGCCTGCGTATCAATCAGAGAATACAAAGCACCCTCGCTACCTAAAGAGACAGCTTCCATTGATTTAACCGTTGAAGACAAAAGCAATTATCAAGTTTCAGAGCCCATATTAAAATGGTGGACAGAGTTTGAGGATCCGCAGCTGAGCATGCTCGTTGAGCTATCGTTACGCGATAACTTAGATGTGCAGGTCGCACTGGCAAACCTAATGGCGGCGTGGGGCCTCGCGCGAGAAGTCAGCTTTGACCGATTCCCCACAGCGGATGCGAGGTTAAGCTATTTACGCACACGCCTAAGTGACGACACGAATCCTTTCCCCTTGCCTGAACGTTCTATCGACAACTATGAAATGGGCTTTGATGCTAGTTGGGAAATTGACCTCTTCGGCAGAGTAAGTCAACGCATACAAGCACAAGAAGCGGCATCAGACGCTGCTTTATCAGAGTTGCATGATGTGTATGTGGTTGTAAGTGCCGAGGTTGCAAGAGTGTATATCGAACTTCGCGGCGCACAATATCAACTATATATTGCTCAGCGAAATTTGTTTAATCAACAACAGCTGTTGAGCTTAACTGAACAACTCAGCAATGGCGGCAGAGCCACTCAATTAGATCTCGCCAGAGCAAGTACCCAAGTTTCATTGACTCAGGCAACAATTCCTCCTTTAGAGTCGACCATAACTGGCGCAATAAACAGGCTTTCAATTCTCACCGGACAAGTACCTGATGCATTACGCGATAGCCTACAAAGTTCGAAGGTGTTGCCCAAGCCGCCTGTAGCGGTTGCAGTAGGCGATGCAGCTGCACTTATTCAGCGTAGACCCGACATTCGGGTTGCAGAACGGTTGTTGGCGCAGTCGGTTGCACAATACAATTTATCCACGCGTGAGCTATTTCCGTCGGTGAGTTTAATTGGTTCGATTGGTTATAGCGCCACAAATTTTAGCAACATTGGGGAGCAAAGTAGCGCTGGATTTATAGGACCAAGCTTAAACTGGCGTATACTAGACTATGGCAGAGTAAAGGCACAAATAGATCAAGCTGATACACAAACGCTATTGGCCCTCGCGCGCTATGAGCAAACTGTTTTGCTGTCGTTAGAAGAAACACAAAGCGCCTTAACCAACTATACAAAAGAGCAAACCCGGGCCATCTTCTTAAAACAGGCTGCCGACTCAGCGCAAATAGCCGCAGACTTAGCCATGCAGCGCTTTGACCAAGGCGTGGACGATTTTTTGGATGTATTAGATGCTGAAAGAACGCTTTTAGAATCACAAGACACGCTCGCTCAAAGCGAAACACAGGTAAATCTTAACTTGATAGCTATTTATAAAGCGCTAGGAGGAGGTTGGAAACCAGCTAGCAGTTAAGCAGCCGCTAAAACACCAAATTTTGCACTTTTAATTTCGCATGTTTTCAAGTGCATAGTATAAATTTTAGACACAACTCGTACCTATTCTGAATTTCGTTCGTATAACTTTTGTGAGGTAAGTAATCATTTAAAAGTTGCTTGAAGCGAAGAGTAGAGTATTAGATAGCTTGCAATCAGCCACATTCAAGGGAGGAAGGTGTTTGAGCGTTCAAGAACAAGTCAATCACAGTTTTAATAACCTGCCCGACGGCTGCATTCATATAGAGACGTCAGCGGGTGAGGTTTTGTACGACACCGATGTTGCACGTGAAGAAAAAATTGTTACTGAGCAATGCGCGCTCTTGGTCAACCTTTGCTATGACGAATCCCTCACCGCCATTAACTCAGACAAGTTTATTAACCTAATCACCCCAAAAGATTGCGTAGTCTTCATTCCATCTGGTACTGAAATCACAGAAATTTCGGACGGCAGCGGTGAAATGGTGATGATAGAAATAGAAGACCAAAGCATACGGCAATTTAGCGAGCATCATTCAGTGTCGCCTGCTGCCTTTGCGCATTACCGTTACGATATTGAGTGTCAGTATGCTGGTAACATAGCGCGTCAAATCCGCAATCAAATGTTAAGAGCGAAGCATTTAGACAATCTCGTCATAGAAGAGTTAAGCCTTGAATTAAAAGAGCACACCATGCTTAAGTTAGGACAAGCATCGTATTCAAATCATGAACTACGGCCTAGTATAAAAGACAGTAAGCTGAAACCAAGTACTCTGCGCAAGGTGTATGATTATGTTGAAGCTAACTTACATGGCAAAATCAGCTTAGATAAACTGAGTGGGGTCGCAGCGCTCAGCCCCTTTTATTTTAATCGCGCCTTTAAAAACACCACTGGGCAGTCGCCTCACCAGATGGTTTTAGACAGACGCATCCGAAAGGCAAGGCTCTCGCTTACTAACTCAAAGCAAAGCATCAGCGAAATCGCTCTTGACAGTGGCTTTTCATCCCAAACCCATTTGAGTGATTGGTTTAAAAAAGCATTAGGCACTACACCTGCGAAGTATCGCCAAATTAACAGCGGGCGCTTACTGTAATGCCCGTAAAGCAGGTACTGCATGAGTGCTCTGCTACTATTTATTAGCCATCAACGATAAAGACAAAGCAATTGCCAAACATCAACCCTGCAATTAATCTACAAACAAAACTAGCCTATGGTGCGGGTGATTGCGCATTGGCATTTATTGTTTTTAGTATGCAGTTGTATCTGCTTTATTTTTACACGGATGTACTTGGCATTTCTGCCTCAGCAGCAGGCACCATCTTTTTAATTGCGGTAATTTTTGATGCCCTAAGCGACCCAATCATGGGGATTTTATTGCAAAAATCGAAATCCAAAGGTGGTCGCTATCGTCAGTACATTATTTGGGGAGGCGCGCTGTTGGCGTTTTTCAATGTGAGTTTGTATTGGGCACCAAGCAATGTGGATTTGTTTCTTTATGCCTTGTTCACGCACTTGTCGTTCAGAGCGGTCTTTACCATGGCATCTATTCCGTTTTACGCATTGATTGCCTCAATCACCCAAGATTCAAAAGCACGCAGCACCTTGGCCGGATGCAGCATGGTTGGCGCAGCCATCGGAGCGGTTTTAGTCGCCATGAGCTTTCTAAGCCTAGTTGAATACCTAGGCCAAGGCGATATGCAGCAGGGTTTTTTATATACCAGTACCTTGTTTTCAGCGCTGGCATTTTTACTTTTGTTGCTTACTTTTTTTGCGACTAGCGAAAACGAGCAAGCGCCTTTAGACCATAAGGTAAGTTTGAAACAAATTTGGCGTACTTGGAAAAACAACCCGCCCTTTGTGCAAATTTCATTTGGGATGATATTTGCGTTTACCGGCACAACGATGTTTGTTCAGGGCTTAGTTTATTACGCAAAATATTACCTTAATGCCGAAGACGCGATCACTACATTATTAACCACTTACGTGGGTATTACTGCATTAATCACTCCTGTTTGGATGCTGTTATTGCGAAAAATCAATAAAAAAACACTGTGGTTTATTGGCGCTGGGCTCTTTATCAGTGCGGCTCTTTTGTTATGGCTATTAAGCTTTAATAACCTTAAGGCCCTGTTGCTACTACTTGTTGTAAATAGCTGCGGCACCTCGGCTATTTCTTTGGCCTATTGGTCCATGCTGCCCGATACTATTGAGTATGGGCAAGCAAAAACCGGCCATCGCGTTGAATCATTTACCTATGGCGTGGCCGCGCTTGGTTTAAAGCTGAATTATAGTTTTGCGGTAGGAATTATCGGCATGGTGTTGGGTTATACCGGCTTCACTGCCAACGAAGAGCAGTCTAAATCCACTACCGAAGGTATCCAAGCTTTAGTTTCTTGGATACCTGCCATTTTAGTTTTGAGTTCGGCAATATTGGTGGCTAAATATCCGATTAACTCATTATTGCACCGGTCATTTGTTAGGGCTTCCGACCCCAATTAACAATATAAAAAAGTTGTACCTTGCCACTAAACAGACTTCACACTGCCACTCTCGCCCATTGATAGTTGCTCAATAAAGCATTTTGCAACTAGCGCGACGGGCATGCCTGCACTGCTATCCATTCCCATCGCTTCCATCGATTCTTTTACCCAGCCCGGCGAAACTGCGTTTACCCGAATATCCTCTCTGAGTTCTAATGCGGCTGAACTTATCGCTGCTTCCACCGCGGCATTAACAGTTGTTACAA
>CAYQMI010000030.1:0-32556 GCA_964418575.1 uncultured Glaciecola sp. | reverse complement strand
CCGCCCATGCCGCGCATCATTTTTTTCATGCCGCCACCGCCCATTTTTTTCATCATCTTTTGCATCTGAGTAAACTGCTTTAATAGGCGATTTACATCTTGTATCTGCGTACCTGAACCAGCCGCAATACGCTTTTTGCGAGAGCCTTTGATCACATCTGGGCGCTGACGCTCACCTGGGGTCATCGAATTAATAATGGCTTCCATTTGCGTAAACTGTTTATCGTTCGCTTTATCTTTAATTTTTGCAGACATACCGCCCATGCCCGGCATTTTGTCCATTAAAGACATCATACCGCCCATATTCCGCATTTGTTCTAACTGCTCTTTGAAATCTTGTAGGTCAAAACCTTTGCCTTTTTGCACTTTGCGCGCAAGCTGTTCAGCTTTTTTCTTATCGACTTTGCGCTCAACGTCTTCGATTAAGCTGAGCACATCGCCCATACCTAAAATACGTGATGCAATTCGCTGCGGATGGAAAGGCTCTAAGGCGTCTAGCTTCTCGCCCATACCTAAAAATTTAATTGGCTTACCGGTTATTTGTTTTACCGAGAGTGCCGCACCGCCGCGAGCATCACCATCAGCTTTGGTTAAGATAACGCCCGTTAAAGGCAGTGCCTCATTAAATGATTTCGCCGTATTTGCCGCATCTTGACCAGTCATGGCATCTACAACAAAAAGCGTTTCGACTGGATTAACCGCAGCGTGTAAGGCTTTAATCTCTGCCATCATCGCTTCATCTACCGCTAAACGGCCTGCGGTATCTACAATCAATACGTCGATGAACTTTCTTTTAGCGTGAGAGATAGCAGCTTCAACAATATCCACTGGCTTTTGCATAATATTTGAGGGGTAGAATTCAGCTTCCACCTCACCTGCTAGGGTCTCAAGCTGTTTAATTGCAGCCGGGCGGTAAATATCGGCACTGACCACAAGTACCTTTTTCTTGTCACGCTCTTTTAAAAGCTTAGCAAGTTTACCCACACTGGTGGTTTTACCCGCACCTTGTAAGCCTGCCATCATAATAACCGCAGGCGGTGTTGCCGCAAGATTTAGGCCTTGGTTTACATCGCCCATGGCCTGTTCAAGTTCATTTTGAACAATCTTAATAAACATCTGGCCAGGTTTGAGGCTTTTAGATACCTCTATACCTAAAGCTCGGTCTTTTACTTTGCCAATAAAGTCTTTTACCACAGGCAAAGCAACATCAGCCTCAAGCAAGGCCATACGAACCTCACGTAAAGTGTCTTTAATGTTATCTTCGGTAAGGCGGCCTTTGCCACTGATATTCTTAAGGGACTGGCCTAATCGGTCTGTTAAATTCTCAAACATAATTCTCAAACACTACTAAGTAAATAATTTCGCTAACCATGCAAAGAGTATACAATAAACCATGGAGTATTCGGAATCTTTGCGGTAACTTTATCTATTATAATATCGACAAAGCGTCATTATTGAACCTTAAGGTCGTTGAATGCATTTAACTACCATCGTCTCGGTTGTCAGTATTTTGCTATATACCTTTGCTGGCAGTCTGTTTGGAAGAGAGTTTTTTAGTCAAAAGCCCAACCGTACAAAATATGCCACTGTCGCATTAATGGCGGCCGCCTGCGCGCACCTTGCGATTTTGCTACTCAGCACGCAAGGGCATCAAAATGAGCAACTAAGCTTAACCTTTGTTGCAGCACTCTTAGCGCTTCTGATTACCGTCACTATGTTGGTTGCCAATAGGTTTATTCGCAATTTGGTATTTTTACCCATCGTGTGTTTTTTCTCCGCTCTTTTTGTGTTGCTGCATTATTTATTTCCAGCCACCACAGGTATTACGCTGAATATGAGCATTGGTATAGTGATGCACATACTTCTGTCTCTCTTAGCATTTGGGATATTAGCCATTAGCACGCTTTATGCGTGTCAGCTCAGCTTTATTAACTATCAGCTCAAACAAAAAAGTAAGATGATGCTAAATGCTGGTCTACCGCCTTTGATGTCGGTCGAAAGCATTCTGTATAAATTAATGACTATGGGCACCGTACTTTTGTTTATTGCACTCGCCTCGGGCTTTTTATTTGTACCCAACATGTTCGCTGATGGTTACGCTCACAAAACGCTTCTAAGCAGTCTTGCCCTTATTACTTATGTCGTGGCGCTCATACTGCATAAAAGCATCGGTTTAAAAGCCAGAACTGCGGTTGTCTATAACATTGTAGGCATCGCTTTACTTGGCCTTGGATACTTTGGCAGTCGTATCGTTAAAGAATGGCTGATTAGTTAGTTCAATGTTTTTCATTTCTTACAAATTACTCCTTAAAGGAAGCTCAAATTGGATCAAATAGATACTACAACGCTGGTCATTGCGCTGAGCGTGCTCATTTTGATGTCTGCCTATTTTTCAAGTTCAGAAACCGGTCTGATGACCATCAACCGATATCGCTTGAAACACTTAGCAAATGAAGGCAAAGCTGGGGCTATTCGCTCACAAAAATTACTTGAGCGCCCAGACCGCCTAATCGGTCTGATTCTGATTGGTAACAAC
This sequence comes from uncultured Glaciecola sp., assembly GCA_964418575.1. Classification (GTDB taxonomy): domain Bacteria; phylum Pseudomonadota; class Gammaproteobacteria; order Enterobacterales; family Alteromonadaceae; genus Glaciecola. Next base: position 30,021 of record CAYQMI010000030.1, on the reverse strand, counting down.
CTAGTGAATATCGCAGCAACGGTAGTCGCAACAGCCTTATTTGACCGTCTTTTTGGTCCTATTTATGGCCCCATAGTGACCATGATTGGTTTAACGCTGATTATTTTAGTGTTCGCGGAAGTTACGCCAAAAACCTTTGCTGCCCTTTACCCTGAAAAAATAGCCTTTCCTAGCTCTTTCTTTTTGCTACCGCTCTCATATTTACTCACACCATTAGTAAAATTTGTTAACGCCATTACCAACGGTGTGCTGATGCTAATGCGCATTAACCCCCTAGGCGGCAGTGGCGATTCCTTGAGTCGAGAAGAGTTGAGAACAGTCGTGCACGAAGCTGGTGCCATGATCCCGCAAAAACACCAAGATATGTTGGTAAGCATTCTCGATTTAGAAAAAGTAACTGCTGAAGATATTATGGTGCCACGAAGTGAGATTTTTGCGCTCGATATCAATGATGACTGGAAGCTATTGCAAAAAAAGCTTACGCATTCTCAACATACCCGTGTATTGCTCTACCGCGATAGTATAGACGACGCTGTTGGCTTTGTGCATGTTCGTGATGCACTGCGCTTACTCTCAAAAGACCAATTCACAAAAGCCACTATGCTAAGAGCCGTGCGCGAAATTTACTACACACCAGACTCAACGCCCCTGCATACTCTGATGTACAAGTTTCAAGCGGAGAAAGAGCGAATTGGTTTAGTAGTAGATGAATATGGCGATATTCAGGGCTTGGTAACGCTTGAAGATATCTTAGAGGAAATCATTGGGGACTTTACCACGACCATGCTGCCTGACTATCACAAAGAAGCGATGGAACAGCAGGACGGTAGCTTTTTAGTTGATGGCAGTGCTAACGTACGTGAACTAAATAAAGAGCTCGATTGGAACTTCCCTATTGATGGACCAAAAACCTTGAATGGCCTTATTTTAGAATATTTGGAAGAAATTCCTGAAAACAATATCAGCTTAAGGCTCGCTGGCTATCCGGTGGAAATCGTTGATATTAGCGGGAACATGATCAAAACGGTACGCATACAGCCTGAGCATTATCGCGATCCGAATCAGGTGAGTGAGAAAGAACCAGAAAAAGCATAATTCAAACTCATTTGCGAAGTGCCCTATTCGCTAGGGCTTTTGCTTTAATTGCTTCAATTTTATCGTTTAAATCATCTAACTTACTAACAATCTCTTCAAACTCAGAGTCTTGTGCAATATCAGAGGCCAAGGCGTGCTGTTTTAACGACATTCTAAGGGCGGTTGGCAAAGACAATTTTTGCGCTTTGTTTTGCATTTTATCTTGCATACCAAACCTCACCTCCCCTAGTTTATATTCTGAAAAAAAGCCATTTGTTGACCCGAATGTGTTTGCGAGTCATAGTCGATAACTAGGATATCGGCAGTATCAAAAATTTTTCCATTAAAACCTTTACAGACTTTGTCAGCCAATAGGCTGACCAGCGGCATATGACTAACCAACATTAGCTGTTTAGGAGAGATGGGCTCGCAATTTTTGTCTGAGGCATGTTGCTCTAGGCTTTTTTCATTTAAGCAATAGCCATCAATAAAGTCGTGTACGTCTTGCACACTGCCCATAGGTGTAATTAAATCGGTATCGAGCTTATGTTCAAATGTGACATGCGCTTTTAGTGCTTCAAAAGTCTGCTGAGTACGAAGGTAAGGACTAACCAGCACTTGCTCCACGTTTGACATGTGATTTTGCTGCCGCAGAAACTTCGCCAACCGTTTAGCTGAGCCTTCGGCTTGTGAAACACCAAAACGAGTCAATGCTCTTGATTTGTCATTTGCATGGTAGGGTACTGCCTCCCCATGTCGCATTATTATTAATATCATACTAAAGTAATCTGACCTTAAGACACTATTGAGTGCAAAAGCGTTTTATTCATTAATTATTAACGACTGTTTGCACACTTACTTTACATCGCGTTATGCTAGTGTACGCATCGCACCTAGAGAATCTTGTGTATTTGCCCAAAAGCGCAGAACAAAACCTAGTTGTTGAAACACTTCCAAATGGTCTCAAACTTGGGATCATAAGAAGTGCTGCCACTATTACGCCGATCATCTCAATTTCGGTGGCGGCAGGACATTATCATGAAACTTATCAATCCTACGGATTTTCTCACCTTTTAGAACATATGATTTTTCATCGGAGCAAAAATTTTAACAGCTCCGAACTTCTCGAAAAACATATGAACACACACGGCGGCTACATTAACGGCTGGACACATGCTTGTCACACTAATTTTCATCTTAGCTGTCATTCTGAGGGCTTTGTGCAAGCAGTCGCTATGTTGTGGGATAAAATTGTCAATCCTAGTTTTGATCAAGAAGATATTAAAACCGAAATAGCAGCAATCGACGAAGAGTACCATCTGAAACATAGCGACCCTGTGCGCGGTCTTTTTTCAGTTAAAAAAGCTATAGCCAACCCCAAGCATCCATTTTCTCGGTTTACAGTGGGCAACCAAGAAACACTCAACGAAATACCCATCGAGGAATTACAAGAGCAATTGCTCAATCATCACAACACTTACTTTCATTCAGGCAACGTAAGCGTTTGTATCAAAATACCCATTGACGCAGAGCACGCTTGTGAGAATGACAAAGCACAGTCATTCACGAATTTAATTGAGCAAGTAAAAGCAATACTGTCATGCTCAATTAAACAAAAAGCGCCAAATCACCGTTTAACGCTTGCTCCTTTGTATGAACCAAATATGAGCAATACTTGGGTCAATGTAAGGGTGGCGCACTCGCATTCTCAGCTTGTATTTTGCTGGCTGATTAAAAAGCAAGAGTCGGCACTTGATGTCAGTGCATTGAAAATGCTCCGTCAGCTTATGGAAAGCAAGCATAAGCAAGGTTTGTATGATGTACTGACCTACAAAAAATGGGCTTCAGCACTTTCCTTCACAGGAGGGATTGAGCACAGTGACCATGAAGAACTGCAGTTGCACGTTACGCTGTCAGCTTTAGGTAAAAAGCATTGCGAGGACGTGCTTGCCCTTGTTAAAGGCTATATTGCATTTTTGTCTCGCAGCCAACTCGCGAATTGGAGGTTCAGTGAGCTGGAACAACAGCTCAGTCTGCTAGACCAGTATGGATATAAAAAAGACCCAATTGAAACGGCCATCGAATGTGCGCAAAACCTGCATAATACCAGTGCTGAAAACTCGTCAGCCGCGCTTAGCTTGCATCAAGTAAAAGTAAGAATTGCTGATGTCATTTCGCAAATGTATAAAGAAATTCATCATCTAATTTATATCGATGAAGATAGCGAAGTCGATAAACTAACTGACTTCTACAATATCCCTTACTCAATAAAGACCGTGAATAAGGTGGATGCCGATACTCAGCAAAACTTCATGCTAGCGCCGCAAAATACTTACATACCGGCTCAGCTACTATTGGTGTCTCCTGAGCTTAAAAGCGATGAATTAAAAATTATAGAAAAGCACGGCGTTTTGCTTAAGTTTGCACAAATATTTAAGCAAGAACAGCCTTGCGGTGACTGCTACATCTCCATTAATAGTGTCGCTATGTGCGATACTCTTTCTCACATCATGAGCAAAAAAGTGTGGGTAGAAGGGCTTGAAAAATATCTTCAACGCCGCTTTTATCAGGCTCATGATGCAGGGATTAGTTTTCGGATGTATGGTCATCAGCATGGCCTGACCTTGCATACTACCGGATTTAGCGAAAAGCAGCTCCTGCTGTGCATTGAGATCATCAACTGCATGATCACTTTTAGGCTCAACCAAGATGAGTTTGAATTGGGCAAACAGGCGATTATTAAACGACTAAGCAACCGCTTGTTGCAAAAGCCCATTAACCAAATGTTTGCTAGCCTCAACACTCTTGTGCAGGGCGATACCTACTCTATTACGCAGCAGGTAGAAGAAGTAAAACGCCTTGAGTTTAATGCGCTTAACGCGCATCAAAGTCAGTTTTTTGAAAAGGTATTTGTAGAAGCTTTAATGGCAGGCAATTGGCGCTTGCACGCCGCACAAAAAATGCATCAACAGTTGCAAAGCAGACTTACCTCAAAAGGCATTTGGAAGAAACCGCCAATTTATGCAAAATCAATCGATGAGCCATGTTTGCCAAGCTTGCAAAACACTTTACCAGGCGATGCATCCGGCAATTTAAACCGACAAACAGCCCTAGTTTTGTATCAACAAATTCGATATTTGGTTCCTTCATTTGTGTATGTTACAGAGCATGCAACCTCTATTAGTTTAATACTAGAGCATTTGTTAGGCCCCTACATGTTCTTGCGTTTGCGCAATGAAAAGCAAATGGCTTATCTGGTGGGCGTGGGCTACAAACCTATTAATATGCAGGCCGGTATTGCGATTTATCTGCAATCTTCTAAGGCTAATGCTGGGCAAGCCTACGAAGCTATTCAAGCTGTTATTGGCGAGCTATTGGAAAATTGGGAGCAAACAAAACAAGAAATCAAAGAAGCCAAAACCCGAGTATTTGAACAATGCCAACCCACGGACAGAGACATCACCAGCGTTGCTCGGCGGCTATGGGGCAATTTTGAATTTACCGAACCATTTTATCAGTACAAACGCCTGCAATCGGCGATTGAATACATCGATGATGATGAAATAAAGCTTTGGTTAATTAAACTCAGCAAAGCCAATGACGGCCAGATACTACTGAGCAACGATGCTGACGCGCTTGTACGGGATGAGCTTAGGAAGTTTACGCATCATCCTCACGTTATTTAATGGTTCGTAAAGTTTTATTTGGTTCCTCTTCTTCTTATCTTGTACTATCAGCCACCCACACTTTAAAGAGTAATGAGTATGGATACTCCAGACTACTCACAATATACCCTCGATGAATTAAACGATGCGCTGTCGAATATCGACCGCGAGAATTACCCACAAAAGGTAGAAAGGCTGATTGACGAAATAAATCGACGAAATCAAGCGGGCGAGACAAACTCTTCCCCGGTAAATCAGGCACCTATCGTCCCCACGCCCCCCAACTTGTTGATGCGATTTTGGCGCGGAGAATATTCCTTGCCAGTAAGCTATTGGCTTATTGGTATTGGGATAAATATTTTGATTTATGGCCTTGCGGCTTTGGCTAAATTGGGAATTGCCAAAGCCTCTTCAAGCTCTGCATTGGGTGCTTATATTATTGGTTTATATGGCGCGATAATATTGCTAACAGCTTTGCAAAGCGTTGGTATTTTTCGTTCAGCAAACAAACACCCCTTGCGGGGCGGTTCTCCTGCTTGGGCCTTTGTTGCAAAAGCGATGGTGTGCATCGGGTTATTTAGTTTTTTCATGCAAATGTACATAAGTGGTTTTTCGATAATAAAAACAAGCTTTGAAGAGTTTGTTGGTATTGAAAAACTTCCACAAACACAATTTCGAATTTTAAATAAGCAGACTGAATTGGAAGTAATTGGTGGCATAGAGCTTGGCTCTGAGCGCTTGTTAAAAGAACAACTTAAGCTATACCCAGAAATAAAGCTCGTTCACCTTCATAGTATTGGCGGCCGCTTGCTAGCCGCCGAGCGAATGATGCAAATAGTGCGCGACCATGAACTAGACACCTATGTCAAAACTGAATGTAGCTCCTCTTGTACCCTAGTGTATTTAGCAGGAAAAAATAAGTTACTTGCTGCAGGAGCAAAATTAAAATTTCATTCCCCATCATTTGGCGCGCTCTCGGGTCATGAAATCAAAGAATTTGGGGACAAACTGGCAAACTTATATTTAGATGAGGGAATTCCAAAATGGTTTGTAAGCAAGGTGGTCTCAACACCAAACAATAGTTTTTGGGAACCCTCTGTTGAAGAGCTTATGAGAGCAAATGTGATAGACAAGGTAGTTGACCCGGATATCTACGCCTACAGCGGACTGGGTAAAGAATCTGGGATATCATTTCAAGATTATGAGACGGGCTTACTCAACTTTGAGTATCTAGAGGCGATGAAAGAGCACGATTTACAAGCCTTTCAAAAGATAAGTAATACAAGCTATGCATCAGTCTTGAAGGGCCTTCCGCTTCAAGAAATTACTAATGCGATGAATACCGTTATTTATGCAGAGAGGCTTCCAGTATATCTTGCCAATGCTAGCGACTCTGCCATAGTGGAATACTACAAAGCACAAATTTTTACGATGAAAGAGCTACGACCTCAGTATCCTCTCGCATGCGCGTCATTTGCCTATCCAGACCAGATTCCTGTGGAGTATCATTATGGCAATCAGGGAAGTATGTCGGAGCAAGGCAAGTCTATTGAAATGGCTGCCCTGGCTAATTTAATTAAAACCTACAAGGGCACTCACTCCAAAATAGACAAGGACACCCAAGAAGCACAAATACAAGAGGTAATAGAAAAGGTGCGAGCAGAACGCGAAGATTACTTACAAGTCATTTCATCTGCCAGTGACTTTGTTGACCAAGGTGATTTGATATGCGGTGCATCTATCGCCTTATTGGAAGCCTTTATATCATTCGACACAGAAAAAAGTGGGGCACTGTTACGCAGTATTCAGGGCTAGTATCGTGGTTTTATCCGCTAACCAATATCTAATTAGCTGATGCGTAGCAGGAAGATAATATTCTTTAACAAAAAAGCCGGATAAATAAAGTGGCCTGTTGATTAAACCACTTCGTTCATCCAGCTTTTCGGTTTTTGTTATGCTTAAAAAGCCTTAGCTATAAAAGCTTTCTTGATTCTTCTTCATATTAAGCAAAATCTCAGCAGGTGCATACTTTTCGCTGTAGGTTGCGGCATAATGCTCTAGGCGCCCTACTAGGTGCTCCATGCCTAGCTCGTCCATGTATCTAAACGGGCCACCTAAAAACGGCGGGAAGCCAATGCCGAATATTGCGCCAATATCGCCATCTCTAGGATTGCGAATTACGCCTTCTTCTAGGCATCGGGCGGCTTCGTTGAGCATCAACAGTACGCAGCGCTCTACTACAGTAGCATCTGTGTATTTTGTTACCGGCGAAATACCTAAAAGCTCATATACCGACTCATCTACATCGCTACCCTTGCTTTTGCCGCCGTAATCATAAAATCCAGACTGGTTTTTCTTGCCTTTTCTGTCGTTTTCTAACAGTTTGTCAAAGGCATCTGGCGCAGAAAAACGTTCGCCAAACTGGGCTTTTAAAATAGGGATGATTTTAGTGCCAACATCAATGCCCACTTCATCCAATAACTTAAACGCACCTACCGGAAAACCAAATTTCACAAGGGCTTTGTCGATGGCATCAACCGGTTGACCTTCCATCGCCAAATAGCCGGCTTCGCTCATGTAAGGCGCTAAAATACGGTTTACATAAAACCCTGCGCCGTCTTTTACCACAATCGGCGTTTTGCCTTGGCGTTTAGCAAATTCTACGGTAGAAGAAATCACTTCATCCGAGGTTTTAGCATGTGGGATAACCTCTGCTAACGGCATTTTATCTACCGGCGAGAAGTAATGCAGACCCACCACATTCTCAGGGCGCGCCGCCTTTTCAGCAATCTCGCCAATGGGAATAGACGAGGTGTTTGATGCAAACACAACAGACTCTGAGCAACGCGACTCAATTTCTTCTACCATTTTTTGTTTAAGGCTTAAGTCCTCAAATACTGCTTCTACAACAATATCAACGCTCTTATAGCCGCTGTAATCTAAACAACCGGTGATCATCGAAAGCTGCTGTTGCATTTCAGACTTGCGCATAAAGCGCTTTTTCACTTTTTTGTTTAAAATGTCGTAGCTGTATTTTAATGCGCCAGCAATACCGTTTTCGTTAATATCTTTTATGCGCACGGGCACTTTTGCTTTCGTCGCAGTCACAAAAGCAATACCGCCACCCATCAAGCCGCCGCCTAATACGCCGGCTTTTTTAATTTTTTTAGGTGCAACACCCTCTACACCGTTTTCTTTCTTCATTTCAGTGGTCGCGAAGAATATTTCACGCAATTGTTTTGATTCGTTGGTCATTACCAACTTACCAAATAAACGTGCTTCTGTTGCGTAACCCTTTGAACGACTGTCCATACCGGCTTCAATACTGTCAATGATGTACATTGGCGCAGGATAATTGCCTTTGGTTTTAGCTAAAGTAGCTTCTCGGGCTTTTCTGAAAATGATTTTGCGACCTAGCCCGGTATTTTCGAGCATTTTGTCGGTCATTGATTTTTTAGCTTCGTGCTTTGTTTTGGGCTTAGCTGCATACTGAATTGCCACGTCCATAAGAATAGACTCTGGCACCATATCATCCACAATGCCGTATTTTTTTGCTTGTTTAGCACGAGCAGGAGCACCAGTAAGCATCATTTTCATGGCTTGCTGTATGCCAATAAGAGCCGGCAATCTTTGAGTACCGCCGCTGCCGGGCAATAAACCTAATTGAACTTCAGGCAAACCCAGTTGAGTTTTGTTGCTGTCGGTACAAACTCGGTAATTACACGCAAGAGCAAGCTCTAAACCACCACCTAGGGCAGGTCCATGAATGGCCGCAACAAAGGTTTTGCTCATTGCCTCAATACGGTCAAATATTTTTTGACCACCTACCGATAAAGCTTCTGCATCTTCACTTGATGTGCAAGCGGCAAGCATTGATACATCTGCACCCGCCACGAAAGAATCTTTTTTACCACTGGCAACCACTACGCCTTTAATACTGTTGTCTTGTTCAATGTCATCAAGAAGACCCGATATTTCATCGCCAAAGTTGGCTTGCAAGGTGTTCATGGACTCCCCTGGCACATCCATCGTTAATATGGCGATGCCGTCTTCCCTTTTCTCTAGTGTAAATACGCTCATTATTCTGTCTCCACAATCATCGCTGCACCTAATCCGCCTGCGGCACATGCTGTTAATAAGCCCGTGCCTCCTCCGCGGCGATTGAGGTCGTTCAGCATTTGGGTAATCATTCGAGTGCCGGTTGCGGCAAATGGGTGACCGTAAGCAATTGAACTGCCCATTTGATTGAATTTATCCATGTCAATTTCGCCAGTTGCTTTTGCACGGCCTAATTTTTCTTTGGCAAATTTATCACTAGCAAACATCTTCACATTGGCGAGGGTCTGAGCTGCAAAGGCTTCATGCATTTCAATTAAGGTCAAATCACTTAGGCTCATGCCGGCGCGCTCCAGCGCCATAGGCGTTGCGTATGACGGCCCCATCAACATATCTTCGAGTACGCCGATAGCAGCAAATGCATAGCTCTTTATATAACCAAGTGGCTGATAACCTAAGGCTTTTGCTTTGCTTTCAGTCATCATAATAATGGCTGATGCACCGTCTGTAAGAGGGGTTGCGTTAGCTGCTGTAACTGAGCCATATTTTTTGTCAAATACTGGGCGCAGCTTTGCATAACCTTCAAGAGTAGAATCAAAGCGCACGTTATTATCTTTTGAAAACGCACCTTTATAGGGTTCGGCATAGGCGGTCATGACTTCGCTATCTAGGTTACCTGCTTCCCAGTTTTGTGCAGCACGTGAGTGAGAACGGTGTGCTAAGGCATCTTGCTCTTCTCTTGAAATACCATGGCTTTTTGCCATCTGCTCTGCCGTTTGTCCCATCGATAAACCAGTTGAATATTCTGCAACCGCTGGAGGAACAGGCAGTAAATCAGATACGCCCAGTTTTTTGAAAATATTGAATTTTTGACCGACCGTTTTCGCTTTTTGTAAGTCAACCAATGCGCGAGCCAGATTTTTAGATACTCCGATTGGAGATACCGAGGTAGAGTCTGCACCGCCAGCAATGCCCACTTCAATATTGCCTACCATCATAGATTCTAAAACATTTACCGTAGACTGAAAGCTTGTTGCACATGCTCTTGATACGCTGTACGCGTCGGTATGAACGCCCATACCAGTGCCCAGCACAACTTCGCGAGCAATGTTTGGGGCTTCTGGCATTTGTACAACTTGACCGTACACCACTTGCTCTATGATCGCTGGATCTAAGTCATTGCGCAGCATTAACTCGTTAACCACCATCTTTGCCAAATCAACGGCGGGCACACCGTGGAAATAAGTCGCCATTTTTGCAAAGGGAGTTCTCAGCCCTGCTACTACCGCAATCCTATCGCCGGATTGTGTTTTTAAATTCTGTTTATTCGACATTGTGATTCCTCAATTGTTACCCTAGCCAGCATTATCTTAGACCAACAACAAAGACTAAAATAGCTCTGGTCTGACCACCTAATTGTGTCAAACTGCGTAAGTAAACGCAAATTTATCCTAAATTGGTCATTTTAGACGTCTCAGCATAGCCGAAATAAGCCAAAGCGCATTAGCTTTGTTTGTTTTTTCATCATTCGTTGCTAAATTTTTGCTCCCTTTTCTATTTTTGCGAACTCAAAGGCTTTTTTATAGTCCGATAATTTCATAATCGCGATGCTTGTTTTTCAGAGCTATCGCCCCTATATCCTGCTGATATACAAAATCAAATCCGTTTATTAATACACAGGTCGTGTCATGGCAGTTAATCAAATAAAAGAGCTCTTGTCCCATCTTAACTCACAGGTAATTGGACAAACTGAGTTAACGCAAAGTATTGTTATAGCACTGTTAGCCGATGGGCATATTTTAGTTGAGGGCCCTCCAGGCTTGGCCAAAACCCGTGCTATTAATTCCTTATCAGACGGTATCGAGGCAAATTTTCATCGCGTTCAATTCACACCCGACTTACTACCAGCTGATTTAACCGGCACGGATATTTATCGCCCTGAGACCGGCGAGTTTGTATTTCAAGAAGGACCGCTATTTCATAACCTAGTGCTTGCGGACGAAATAAACCGAGCACCCGCCAAAGTGCAATCAGCACTTTTAGAGGCGATGGCAGAAAGACAAATCACGGTGGGTAGTAAAACTTATGCTCTGCCTGAGCTGTTTTTAGTTATGGCAACCCAAAACCCGCTTGAGCAAGAGGGAACCTATCCGCTGCCAGAAGCTCAGCTAGACCGTTTTTTAATGCATATTGAAATTGATTATCCAAATGCTGATACTGAATTAAAAATATTAAAACTAAATCGAGGTGAAACCCTTGACGAGATTAACCACGCATTGCCAAAGAATGTGGCCAAACTGTCGCAACAAGATATCAAAGCGGCGAGAAAATCCATTCTAGAAATTCATATGTCGGAGGCTATCGAAAACTACATCGTGCAAATGATTATGGCAACACGTCAGCCCCAAGCTTACTCAGACAAACTTAGAGAATGGATTGAAATAGGCGCCAGTCCGCGCGCAACAATTGCTCTTGAACGCTGTGCTCGAGCCCATGCTTGGTTGCATGAACGAGACTTTGTGAGCCCTGAAGATGTGCAGGCGGTGTTACATAATGTATTGCGTCACCGACTCATTTTGAGCTATCAAGCTCAAGCACAGGGTATTAATAGTAATAAAGTGATTAGCGAAATTGCGCAATTGGTGCCTGTTCCTTAAGGCATAATTATTGGTCAGAGCTTTTGCAGTTAATTTTGGCGTTAAAGCTCGCTTTTTCAATATTTAAACCGATAGCTGAGAACCTATATAGATGAACCTTGTCACTAACGAGCTCGCAAAATTACAAAGCAATGGCGTTGAGTTGAGTATGCCTGAGTTAGTGCGCTTTAAATCTTTAGCACACATGCTTTCGTTAGCACCAAGACACCGCGCTGCCAGCCAGCTCGCCGGAGCAGAGAAGTCTTTGTTCAGGGGCCGCGGGATGGAATTTGACGAAGCTAGGCACTATCAACCTGGCGATGACATTCGCAGTATCGATTGGCGCGTCACCGCGAGAACCGGCAAAACCCACACTAAAATATTCAGAGAAGAACGCGAACGCCCCATCTTTGTGTTTTTAGATTTAAGCGCCAGTATGCATTTTGGTACTCAACTATTATTCAAGTCTGTCCAAGCTGCACACGTTGCGGCGCTTATTGCATGGGCAGGCGTAGCTAGAGGCGACAAACTTGGCGGCATCGTTTTTAACGAAAGCCAAGACATTGAATCCAAACCCCGGGCGCAAACTAAAAACGCCCTGCATTTTTTAAATGCAGTCGTAAACATGCAAAACGCATCCGTTAACAGCCTTTCTACCCAAACAGGAAATTCTGCACCCACTGACGCGTTTCTTACTGCCCTGCAGCGTATGCACTTTTTAGCAAAGCCCGGCAGCCTCATTCATATTATTTCTGACTGTCAGAACTTAAGTGGCGAACATTTTACGCTTTTAGGTGAGCTGAGTCGCCATTGCGAAGTGCAAGTGAATGTTATCCAGGACCCCTTTGAAAGAGAGCTTCCAAAGAGCATGGTGCAACAAACGCTCAGCGTGACAGATGGGTATCAACGCGGCAGCATTGTGTTAGGCGAGCAAGGGCAAAGTGAGCGCTACCGTATTGAACAAGATGCGCGTTTATCTAAATTAAAAAGCGAACTAAGCAAAGTCCGAATACATCCTCGCTTGATAAGTGCCTCAGTTGCCCTCGATCACCAGCTTACAACCCACAAACGTGGTTTTGAACTGGGAGAGCTGATATGAATCCCTTAGATCAATTGGCTGATATTCGTTTACCCGAAGAAGTGTCATTTTGGCCATTGGCCTTAGGTTATTGGCTTGTCGCTTTTGCACTCATCGCCTTAATTCTATTAAGTATGTTCATTGCATATAAACGCCGGATTCGCCTAGCTGCAAGGAAAAGGAGTCTTTTCGCTCTTGATAGTATTCAAGAGGACGATCCTAAAGCCCGTATGCAAATTCACCACGTTCTGAAAAATGCAGTCGCAAGTTATGCGCAACAACACAGCAATGTTGATGTACGACATATTCACGGTGAAAAATGGCAAGCATTGTTGCGAAATTTATACTCTGGCCGACAAAAAGTCGAAGTCTGCGAGGCACTGTGCAAACTCTCACTATGGCAATACGATCAGCGCATTGAACTTGCTAGTAACGACGATTTAAAAAAGGCCGCGCGCACATGGATTGAAAATGCACTACCTCCTAAAAAAGGAGTTCTCGATGTTTGAGTTTGTATGGCCCTGGGTATTTGTATTGCTTCCTCTGCCCTATTTGCTTAGGCGTTTTATGCCGGCTAAACGCACAGCGCAAACTGCCGCTTTGCGTGTCCCTACCATGCAATACCTGACAAAGACGGAAAGCAAAGCCTCAGGCAATAATCGGGCAGTGTTGGTTTTAGCTTATTTAATATGGGCATTATTGCTTGGTGCTGCCGCCAAACCTCAGTGGTTAGGCGAAGCTGTCGCCATTCCTAATGAAGGTCGAGATTTGATGATTGCCGTAGACCTTTCCGGCAGTATGAAACAAGCAGACATGAAGATTCAAGGTCGTGAGGTAAATCGACTATCGATGATCAAGTACGTGCTCGCTGATTTTATTGAGCGCCGTGTGGGCGACCGCTTAGGTTTAATTTTATTTGCTGATACGGCGTATTTACAAGCGCCGCTTACTTTTGACCGCAGCACTATTCAAACCTTGCTTGATGAATCGGTAATTGGTTTGGTGGGCGAACGAACCGCCATAGGCGATGCAATCGGCCTAGCAGTGAAACGCTTTAGCGAAAAAGAGAAATCAAATCGCGTGTTAGTTTTGCTCACCGATGGTCAAAATACCGCAGGTAATATTACACCAGAACAAGCCTTATCTTTAGCTCAGGCAAACCAGGTGACCGTTTACACTATTGGTGTAGGCGCAGATGAGCAGGTGATCAGCAGCTTTTTTGGACAGCGCACTATAAATCCATCGCAAGACTTAGACGAAAAATTGCTTAGTGATATTGCACGAAAAACAGGCGGGCAGTACTTCAGAGCAAGAGATACCGAAGAATTGGTAAACATTTATCAGATATTAGACAGTTTGGAGCCTGTAGAAGGTAACTCTCAAAAAATGCGCCCACAAAGCGCTCTTTTTTATTACCCTCTAGCAGCCGCCGCTGGTCTTCTATTGCTCAGCATTTTAGTAGCTTTGTTGCGGGGAAGCTTCGCATCTTCAATAAGCAGAAATAAGCAAACAAGTACAAATGAACAAACAACAAAGGAGACGACAAATGTTTGATAATTTTCATTTTATACGTCCCTTTGTCTTACTATTAGTTCCTTTACTGCTGTTAGTAGTTTGGTTATGGATGAGACTTAAGCTCGCGAGCAGTGAATGGCAATCTATTTTGCCCTCACATCTGCATCAGAGGCTTATTTCTTCAAAAGGTAATAAACAAAGTCGCCAACCATTTATTTGGTTAATGCTTGCTTTGAGCATTGGCTGTGTTGCTGCTGCCGGGCCTGCATGGGAGAAGCTACCCCAGCCGGTTTATCAAACCAGTTCTGGACGAGTATTGGTAATGGATATGTCGCTATCGATGCGCGCTACCGACGTGTCACCAAGTCGCCTCGCCCGAGCAAAATTTAAAGCCATCGACCTCATAAAAGAAATCAATGATGGCGAAGTGGGCTTGGTTGCCTATGCCGGCGATGCCTTTATGATTAGTCCCTTAACAGAAGACATCAGCAATCTTGAGAACTTAATCCCCAGCCTCAGCCCTGAGATTATGCCAAGTGATGGCAGTAAGCCAATGACTGGGCTTGAACTAGCAAGCACTTTGCTAGAAAACGCTGGCTATCAAAATGGTCATATTTATTGGATAACCGACGGTATTGAGTTTGAGGATGTAAAACCGGTGCGAGATATTATTAATAGCTCTGGGTATCAGTTTTCAGCCCTTACCATTGGCACTGAAGACGCCGCTCCAATTCAACTGCTTGACGGCAGTTTATTAAAAGACAATCGCGGCGCAATTGTGATTCCGAAAGTGAATTTTAATTACTTACAACAAGCACTCTCCCCTGCTAATGCGCGCCAGACTAAAATGAGTATCGACAGTAGCGATATTCAATCGATGCTCTTAACCAGCAGTCGTTTAGACGCAATTCTTGATAAGGAGAGCCAGCAAAGCACCGGTGATGCTTGGCGTGATATGGGCGTGTATTTGGTGCTATTAATGCTGCCAATTGCATTATTCTTTTTCAGAAAAGGGGTTTTATTTTGCGCCGCTTTGTTTTGCATTATGCCGCTCACCACTAATGAAGCACTTGCTCAAGATGTCGCTTCCACACAACAACAGACAGGCATACTGCAACAAGCAAAATCTTTGTTTTTGAATGACAATCAGAAAGGTAGACAAGCCTTTGAAGCAGAGAACTATGAACAAGCGGTTGAGACGTTTAAGGATACAAAATGGCGCGCAGCGGCAGCATATAAAGCAGGTGACTACGAAACAGCATTTGAGCTTTATCAGCAAAGTGAAGGCCTCGAGAGTATTTACAACAGCGGCAATGCGTTGGCTAAAATGGGGGAATTACAAAAAGCTCTAGATACCTATGAAAAAGTGCTACAACTAGACCCAGAGCATGAAGATGCTAAGCGCAACAAAGCGGTTATAGAGGAGCTGAAAAAGCAACAGGAGCAACAAGAGCAACAGCAAAACGGTGAGCAAGATAATCAGCAAGATTCAGATCAGTCTGATAATAAAGACCAGCAAAACCAGCAGCAGGACGGCTCACAAGGTCAGCAAAACGAACAAGATTCGCAGCAAAGTGACCAGCAATCACAAGAGTCCCAAGAAAGTGAAGGTGAGCAACAAGAGGGTCAGAATCAGCAGCAAGAAAGTCAGCAGCAATCAGGCCAGCCCGAGAATAGCGAAAATGAGCAGCAAGATTCACAGCAGGGCTCACAAGAGCAAGATGAAGAAAACGAGCGG
Organism: uncultured Glaciecola sp.; assembly: GCA_964418575.1. GTDB lineage: Bacteria > Pseudomonadota > Gammaproteobacteria > Enterobacterales > Alteromonadaceae > Glaciecola. The sequence continues at coordinate 14,259 of CAYQMI010000030.1, read as the reverse complement.
CAAGATGAACAAGGAGCGCCGGGAGCTGACGCAGAGCAAAGCGAGCAAGAGCAAGAGGCGCAAACTATTCAAGCGATTGACCAAAATGAACTGACACCAGAGCAGCGTGAACAGATGCAAAGATTGCAAACCTTGATGAACAAAGTGCCTGATGACCCAGCATATTTACTACAGCGTAAAATGCTTATAGAAGCGCAACGTCGCAAACAATTCGCACCGCCAACGAATAATCAGCAGGAGTGGTAATGAGAATATTACACTGGTCTTTATGCTTAGTTTTAAGCACCATTAGCTATCTTGCTCAGGCTGATGTGACTCAGCTTGATGCCACCATTGATAAGAACCCAATGCTGGTTGATGAATCAATTAGCCTTCAGGTAGTTGCTATTGGTGGGGCCGACCGTGATGCAATTGACTTTTCGGAATTGACCTCAGACTTTAGAGTGGGTCAACCCTCTGTAAGTCAGTCTACGCAAATTATTAACTTTGACAGAACCACAAGCACAACATGGACATTGCAGTTACTGCCAAGGCGCACCGGCGTTATTACTATTCCAAGTTTCACGATTGATGGTGTGAGCAGTAAAGCCATTGAACTTACCGTGCTGCCCGCAGGGCAAGGCACACGCTCACAACCCCGCGATTTTTACGTTACTACCTCGCTTGAACAAGACACCGTGTATTTGCAGCAACAAGTGCAATATCAAGTGAAAATTTATTTGTCAGGTGATATTCAACGAGGCAGCCTGTCGGAGCCTGTGTTGACTGGCTCTGTGATTGAGCAGCTAGGCGAAGACAAAGAATACCAAGAGCTCGTCAATGGTGTTCGCTACCGCGTTATTGAACGAACCTTTGCTGTGTTGCCCCAATCAAGCGGTACTTATACAATCGATGGTCCAGTGTTTCAGGCTGAAGTACTTACCAATACTCGCCAAAGCTTCGCGTATTTCAATCGAAGCAAAACCATCAGCCGGATGGCTCCGCCGCAAAATCTTACCGTACTGCCCATTCCTGAAAATTATCAATACACATGGCTTCCTAGCGAACAAGTGCAGCTCGATGAGCAATGGCAGGGCATAAATGGTAATGAATTTGTACAAGGTGAGCCTATTACTCGCACCGTGACCCTTACCGCCCTCGGCCTAATAGAAGAGCAGCTACCGGCGATAGATGCACAATATCACCCTAGTTTTAAAACCTACCCTGAGCAGGCTGAAAAGGCGACGGTAAAACAAAATAACCGCTTAATTGCGCAGCTTGTGCAAAATACCGCGGTTATCCCAAGCGAGCCAGGCAACTATGTACTGCCTGAAATTAAAGTGCCATGGTTTGATGTGAATAGCCAAGAAACACGTTTTGCTGTGTTACCGGCAAAATCCGTAACGGTGGTTGCCCCCACCACTCAAAGTGCATCAACTAATGCTGAGCTTGGTACAAATGATGCCTCTGAATTTAACAGTGAAGAGTCGAGCGATAACAATCAAGATAATGCTGCCAATACTGGCGATAGTTTGTTCCCCATCGTTATATTTGGGCTTGACGCACTCCATATTATATTGAGCGTTATGATTCTTATTTTAATAATTTTAATGCTGATAATGGCTAAACGCCCACGGACGACGGAGTTTGTGCGAACACCAGAAAACGACGCCCCGATTAATGATGAGTATCAAGCATGGTTAGCATTAGGGAAAAGCATTGACGGTCATGACTTGCCGGGCATGCAACAGCATTTGAGAGCATGGCTTAGCTTATCAACCGGTCGTACTGTGCAGTCGGTAAATAATACCTTATTAAGCCTGCGGGCTGATGATGCCGCTGAAGCCTTTAATCAGGCCCTCGCAAGCCAATACTCAAGCGCGTCGAATAGTTACAGCGCCGATAAGCTCAAACAAGGCTTAAGTGCTTTACGAGCAAGGCAGCAAGATAGACGTGAGCTACACTCTCATACTAATATGTATCCAATTAGCTAATAAACGTAGGAACAATAATGAATAAAAAACCCCTATTTGCCTTATCTGCAGTCTGCCTTGCTTTGAGTTTAAGCGCCTGCAGCCCGGCACCCGAGAGCGCTCAAAACACCCCTGCGGCAGAGGCTGAATCAGCCAGCCAAGAAACCCAAGTTGCGGATACAGAATCGGCACGTTTAGCTCAATTTTTTGCCAATTCATTTGAACAAGATTTAAAACGCTCCCCCATGTTTCAAAGCCGCTTAGGCTATAAATGGGACTATGGTAAGTGGAATGATGTGTCACCAGAGTCAGATGACGAATCCCGTAAAATTATGGAAGAAAGGCTTGCATCGAGTGAAGCTTTTGATACTGCGCAGCTATCAGAGCAGGAGCAGCTTAGCCTACAGCTATACCAAGCAAATTTAAAACGCCAAATTGCCAATGATGAATTCAGACTGCATAGCTATATCATGGACCAATTTAGCGCTTGGCATACCACGGTGCCTAGTTTCTTAATCAATATTCACCGCATATCTTCGGTGGAAGATGCAGAGGCTTACATTGAGCGAATCCGCGGTGTTGAGCTTTTGTTTGATCAGGTCATTGCGCAGTTACAGTTGCGTCAAGAGCTCGGTGTATTTCCGCCGCAGTGGGCATACGATCAAATGATTCAAGCCTCGGCAAATGTGATTGACGGCAACCCATTTGAAGAAAGCGTTGAAGACTCCACCATTCTTGCAGATTTTAAAAGCAAATTAGATGCTCTTGGCCTAAGTAATGCCGAAAAAGGCGGCTTATTAGCAGATGCGAATCAGGCTTTAAGAGAAAACCTTAAGCCTGCGTATATCAAGTTAATGTCAGAGCTGACCAAACAGCAGGCTTACAGTCCAGAGGGCGATGGTGTATGGCGCTTACCCAATGGTGACGCTTGGTACAAGAATCGTCTTGAGTGGTTTACCACCACTGACCTAAACGCTGAACAAGTGCATCAGATTGGTCTTGAAAACGTTGAGCGTATTCACAATCAAATGCGCGATATTATGAAGCAAGTCAAATTTGAAGGCACTCTTTCGGAGTTTTTCACCTTCATGCGCGAAGATGACCAGTTTTACTATGAAAACACCGAAGAGGGCCGCCAGCGCTACTTAACAGAAGCAAAAGAATATATAGATATAATGGAGGGCAAAATACCTGAGTATTTTGGTTTAGTCCCCAAAGCTGACATGATTGTTAAGCGCGTTGAAGCCTTTAGAGAACAATCTGCAGGCAAAGCCTTTTATCAGTCGCCGTCTAAAGACGGCAGCCGTCCGGGCACATATTACGCAAACCTATACGATATGCGCAGTATGCCCACCTACCAAATGGAAGCACTGGCCTATCATGAAGGGATTCCAGGGCACCACATGCAGCGTTCAATTGCGCAAGAGTTAGACGGTATTCCTGAATTTCAAAAATACGTTTCTTTTACCGCCTACACCGAAGGCTGGGGACTTTACACAGAAGAGCTCGCCAAAGACATGGGCTTTTATGAAGACCCCTACTCCGACTTCGGACGCTTAGCGATGGAGCTTTGGAGAGCCTGCCGTTTAGTAGTCGATACCGGCATACACGATATGAAATGGTCGCGCGATGAAGCCATCGAATACCTCATTAAAAACACTCCGAATCCTCGCAATGACGCAGTAAAAGCTATTGAGCGCTACATCGCCATGCCAGGTCAGGCAACGGCCTATATGATTGGAAAATTAAAAATCATGGAGCTAAGGGAAGATGCTAAACAACGCTTAGGCGATAAGTTTAGCTATGCAGGGTTTCATGACCAAGTCTTAATGTATGGGCCCATCCCACTGGATATACTCGAGCAAAAAATCGATAAGTGGGTTGAGCTTACTTTAGCTCAATAGCTATTTAGCAAGGAAATTTATCAATAAAAAGGGCTCTAATTAGAGCCCTTTTTTACGCAAATATCTTATCGCTTTAATCAAACTTAATACTCAAAAGCCCCAATATCCACAGCACTTCCCTGGGGTCTTGGCGAGCCAGTAATATCTTCAAAACTGTTTAGCTTATCAGTTCCGGCATCAATCGCTGGAGAGCTAGGCATGACGTTAAAGTCGAAGTTTACTTTGTCTACAAACTGCGGCACTTCGTATATCGTATTGGTAGTCAAACTTAAGTTATCATCACCAGTAAAGGCGCCATCTTTGACAATAATATTATGGCTAATATCAAGATTTTGGCTTTGATACTCTATAAACACCGACTCACCTGCCGCCACTTGAATAATATTGTTGTACACACGCACGTTTTTCACATTGCCTAAGGCAAACTCACCGTCTATTTCTGGGTGCTTACCATTGGCATAGCTTACGTTGTGCACTACATCAACATTGTCGCTCGCATACAAGTTGATGCCTTTACCGCCATTATTATAGCTAAGGTTATTTTCAATAAGAGTACGGCCTGAATACACGCCCGATAATCCATCGTTCAAATAACCTTGGTCGATGGCAAGTGCGTCGATAATGATACCGTTGCCGTCGGTGTATGAGTCAGCTAACTCAGGCGAACTGCTGGCGAAGAACTTAAAGTAATTATAGTTCTCATAGCTGGTATTGCCGGTGATCACCGTACGGTAGGTTTGAGTGTTGTCATCATGATTATGATTTTCCCACACCGAAATACCACTTGGTGCCCACACATTATAATAAGCATTGTTATGCACTAGATTATTCTTAATCAGCATGTAATCTGCGCGCTTCATAGCAATACCGCCGGCCGACATATTGAAAATATGATTGTCTTCAATAATCAGGTGATGCGGAAACAAGTAGTCATCTCCTACTTTTCGCGATTCAGAGCCAATACCAACGCCTACTAAACCTTCGCTGTACCAGTTGAGTACGCGCTTGGCTTCTGCTTCATCTGGCGTGAGTGTGGCAGCCAAGCCACTGATATTTAGCCCCTTAACGCGCACATATGATGCGCCATTAAATACCACACCGTATTCACCTCTTACTACAAAGTTGCTAGTACCGGTTTCATATGCTTCGATGCTGATCCAGTTGTCGCTTGCGCCAGAGGCGCGAAGGTCTATCATCGTTCCATAGCCGCCAGTTTCATAGTCACCCGGCATGATAATTAACTTATCACCCGCGCTGAGTTTGTCAGCGCCTACTTGTGGCGTTTTTACTGCGCTAGCAATGCTAAGACCATCGTTGTTATCGTCGCCCTGTGGAGACACGTAATAATCAGTACCAGAGGTGCGCACATATTCTATATCGTAAGCCACTTCAGTGGGCGGCGGGCTTACTTCCCCCTCTTCTATGCGCTCAACGACGCTACGAATAATGCCATAACCAAGTTCGAACCAACCGGTTCCGTTTACATCGGTTTTACCGCGTTCGCCTTGTTGCTCACCTGCATTACTATTTACGACTAAGTTGTCGAAGTAAAACGCGTTGTTTACGTTGCTGTCGTTGTTTGCATCATAGCCAATGAAAAACTGAATAGAGGCTATATCGGCAACGCTTGCACTGTTAAAGTCAGTCGCTCTGAGGGTGATGGTAGTCCAATCATCTGGTGCATAAGTATTGTAATGTGCGCCTATGTCTTGACCGTTTTCGTCTCGTAGATATACCCAAAAGCTTTGCCCTGTATCTGCTTTAACATCAAAACTAAGGCTATCAAAGTCAGTCACACTAAACGCTGACTCAAGCACCATGCCCGACACGCTATCCCAACGATTTTGAGGTGTACCGGCGTTAAGCTCAAACTTCATGGCGTATCCAATTAACACAGGGTTGTCGGCCTGCTCTCTTGTTATACTCACCGAGTCTTGGTTATACCCTATTTCTGTCCAGCCTGTGCCTTGCTCATCTACTCTGCCGCGCTCAAGGTTGTATTGTGCGTTGGCATCACTTACCACTAGATTATCGAAATAGAAGATATTGCCTGAGCTTTGGTCGTATTGAGCATCGTTCCCAATAAAGAACTGTACGCTTGCGATATCGCCGGCACTAATCGAACCAAAGTCACTTGCTGTTAGCGTGACAGTGCCCCAATCTTGCGTTGCATATGTGTTGTAGTGAGCGCCTAGGTCTTGACCACTCGCATCGCGCAGATATACCCAATAACTTTGCTCTGACTGAGCTTTTATTTCAAAACTTAACTGGGTGAAGTCACTAGCTGCAACACTTTGCTCAAAAGCCATGCCCGACACGCTATCCCATCGATTTGAGGTAGTTGTGGGTACGGTGGTTTCAATTACGTAATCTACCTGAGGTTGACTAGACACAATGTAATCTTCAACTGCTGCCGCCGTTTCCACCCTCGCCGGGAAGCTGATATTGCCATATTTGGTGAATTGTTCTGCAGATCGGCGACGCTCCCATAGCGGCGTGGGCTCATACAGTCGATGCGTGTTTGGTGCGATACTCGCTAGATGCGCTTCTACCCTGTCCAATCGCAATCTGCTGAAGCTTGTGCTTGGGTCTGATGTCACCTGAAACATGACATGGGTTTGGCTCGCGTAGTTAGGCGCCATCAGGTCCCAAAATGCTTTGTTACTTACGTAATCTGCCGTAGGACCATAAGATATAAGCGCATATGAATTGAGTTCATCGGCCCATTGCGTGGCTTTTGAAATAGCATATTGTAAATCGTCTATGTGTCTTTGATACCAGTAGGAGTCACTCGTGATATCTTCCCAGTAGCCAATCCACGGGGCTATGCGAACCACGTTAGCATTGCTGTCTGTTATTAGTTGCTTTAAGTAGCCTTCATAAGCGCTCTCGTTGGCCCTCATGTGCTCTATATCGTAAATATCAACATAAAAGTCGACACCAACAAATGCTTCATTTGTATCGGTGTAAACCTCTTTAGCATCCTCATCCCAAATAACCGGCCCGCGATTTGATGCAAAACTTTGCGTCACAAAACATGCTAGCAGTGCAAGCAAACAGTATTTACTCATCATTTTAATAAGAGTATTCATAAAAAAATCCATGTTGTGTAAACCTTAATAACATCCTTTATAAATATGCTTGGGATGTCATTGCCGCATTTATTCGGTTTCTTATCCTTTATAAGATGAATAAAGGTACTGAGGGCAACGTAAAATAAATGTTAAAAAACTGTATACTTCAGCAACAAGTGTGGCTATAAAATATTCGGAGACATGTATGAGTATTTCGGCGTGGATTTATCATATTGAATTTTTCAATTCATATATTTGGTATTCTTAAGTTCGATCAAAGACTGACATAGCAGACGTTTACAGCCTTCCTAGTTTTTTTCCACTGTTTTTATTATTTTATTTTGTAGATAAATAAGGTATGTAAGCATCGCTATTACTGTAAGCGAAGCGCTAGTAATCCATGCTCAAAGATAAGTACGGCAACTTTCATCAATGTACTTTCTGTCATGACCGCCTATACTCAAATAGCGATAAGCACGCCCTATCAATAAAAAAGTGAGTTTATTTACCTATGCTTGGAAATAAAAGTGACGTGTCCTCGGTCTCTAGTGATATGAAGACAAAACAAAAAAGATATGAAGCCTTAGTACGAGCATTGCATGCTGATGTTTTTCGCTATGCTGTTTGGCTTATTAAAGACCGGGCCATTGCCGAAGATGTGGTGCAAGAAACCTTCCTTCGCGCGTGGAAATCATTAGACTCATTACAAGACGAAGCCGCTGCCAAATCATGGTTGATCACTATACTAAGGCGCGAGAACGCAAGGCGCTTTGAGCGCAAGCAATTTGATTTAGTCGATATTGACGATGTAAGTGTTGCCGATCCAGTGGCACCGAGCGACGGTAATATTGAAAACAGAGATTTACGCAGAGCCATTGCCTCTCTAAGTGACGAATACCGAGAGCCATTAGTCATGCAGATAATCATGGGTTTTAGCGGCGACGAGATTGCCGAGCAGCTTAATTTAAACAAAAATACAGTGATGACTCGTTTGTTTCGAGCGCGCAGTCAGATAAAAGACATTATGACAAAAGAAACTAATATAGGAGTACAGTTAAATGGATGATATTACATTCCGACGCACCATTTACAGTAACCCTTTTACTCAAGACCCAGATGTAATTGAGGCCGCTAAAAACGACCCTAAAAAACAAGCATTTTGGGAAGAAATTCGCTCAATGGAAGCCGCGCTAGAACAAGCGATGGATATTCCTGTACCCGAGGATTTAGCCGACAAGCTCATTTTGCGCCAGTCTATGAATGATTTTCAAGAGCATAAACAGCGCCGCCCTTGGTATTTAGCCTTAGCTGCGAGTGTCGTACTAGCGAGCGTGCTGAGCATTGGTATTATTACGCAGTCATCAGGTGACCTGCGCTCAGATGTCTTTGCTCATATGAGCCATGTAGAGTATGAGGTAAATAAAGGCGGCAACGTTGATCTTGCTATGGTGAACGACAAACTAGCCTCCTACAACGGTCGCATCAGCGAAGGTATGGGAGAAATAGTTTCCGCTAACTATTGTTACCTCGATTCTATCAAAAGCCTGCATCTGATTATCAAAGGCGAACATGGTTTATCGTCACTGTTTGTTGTTCCCTCAGAGGTATCAACCTCCCTCGATGAAAACTTCAGTAACGAACAGTACAGTGGCGCATCGTTTTTATTAGAGTCTGCCAAAGTGATTATTGTAGGTGAAGATGGCTCTGATGTGAGCGACTTAAGTGCAAAGGCCAAACAGCTTTTATCTTTTTCAATTTAATATAAATTTTAGCCTTTTGATAATAAGGGCGACCATCAGTAAAATATACGAAAGCGCTAACTTCGAAGTTAGCGCTTTTTTTTTGCGACTAAAACACCTTCACTGCAAATCGTAGCCTTTTATGCAAATTACTGCTCAATACAGTCAATTTTGGGACTTTGCTTTAGATTTATATTCAAGCTGTTAACATATAACAAAAATTTACATGAGGTATACATGGAACTAGGTACATACATTTCACTCGGAATTTACTTTCTCGCGATGCTCGGAATAGGCCTTTACGCTTATCGCACTAATGAAGAAAGCGCATCTGGCTATCTGCTTGGCGGGCGTAAAATGTCAGCTCCTGTCACCGCGCTTTCCGCTGGGGCATCTGATATGAGTGGATGGATGCTAATGGGCGTACCTGGCGCGATGTATCTCTCTGGAGCCTCCTCACTGTGGATAGTATTTGGCTTGTGTTTAGGCGCATGGCTTAACTACCTGTTGGTTGCTCCTCGTCTAAGAGTATTTACTGAAGTGGCTAACGACGCCATCACCCTGCCCGACTTTTTTGAAAACCGCTTTTTTGACAATACACATGTTCTTCGTATCGTTGCCTCGGTAGTGATCATTGTATTTTTTACCGTTTATACCTCATCTGGCGTGGTGGCTGGGGGTAAATTGTTTGAGTCATCATTTGGTTTAGCGTATCACTGGGGCGTTTTAATTACAGCCGGCGTTGTGGTGGCATACACACTTGTGGGCGGCTTTATGGCGGTATCTATGACCGATTTTATTCAAGGTTGTATTATGTTTATCGCCTTGATACTTGTACCTACCGTAGTGATGATGGAATTGGGCGGATTTAACGCAACTTTATCTGCATTGTCTGACATAGACCCTAATTTGGTGAAAATGTTTACCGACGCTAGCACCGGACAAACCCTTGGTATAGTGGCGGTAATTTCGTTGATGTCTTGGGGATTAGGCTATTTTGGTCAGCCCCACATTATCGTGCGATTTATGGCAATTGGTTCTTTGAAGCAAATTCCTGTGGCTCGCCGCATTGGCATGACTTGGATGATTGTTGCGTTATTTGGCGCGGCTATGACCGGACTATTTGGTTTAGCTTACATGACCGAAACTAGCGCTTCGATTGACGACGGCGAGACTATCTTTATTGTATTGTCGCAAATTCTATTTCATCCATTAATTGGTGGGTTTCTACTCGCTGCTATTCTGGCAGCAATAATGAGCACTATATCCTCTCAGCTATTAGTGACTTCTAGCTCACTAACACGCGATATTTATGTAAGCTTTGTACATAAAGAGGCATCTGAAAAAACGCAGGTATTAATCGGAAGGGTTTCAGTATTGGTGGTAGCCGTAGCCGCAATTGCGCTGGCCTTTGGCGAAAATCAAACCATACTTGAACTTGTGAGCCACGCATGGGCTGGCTTTGGCTCTGCATTTGGTCCACTGGTTTTATTCACGCTATTTTGGCGAAATATGACGCAAAAAGCGGCAATTGGCGGAATACTTGCCGGTGCAATAACGGTATTGGTTTGGATATATGTGCCGCTAAGCGACGACCCAAACAGTATTTTTAACACTTTATACGCAATAATCCCTGGGTTTTTAGCGTCTTCTGCCGTTATATATATATTGGGGTCGATATTCCCTCCAAAAAGCGAAAAAATATCTGCGCTCTTTGACGAATACAAAGAGCACCTCAAAAATGAGAACTATGGGAATGAGTGATACTATAAATGGCTTTTTTTGCTGCTCGCCAGCCAATACTAAATGCAGACAAAACGCTGTACGGATACGAATTGCTTTTCCGCAACAGCATGGAAAATGCATTTCCTAATGTAGACGAAGAAAAGGCCACCTCAAAAATGATAGAAGGTCTTTACCTAGATTTAGGTTTAGACCGAATCGCTTCTGACAAGCTTGCTTTTATAAACTTTACAAAAACCTCTTTACTAGAAGGCCACCCTAGCCTCCTACCCATGGACAGAGTGGTAGTTGAGATTTTAGAGAGTGTTCAGCCAAGCGAACAAATATATTCAATGATGAAAAACATGCATGTTAAGGGCTATATATTAGCCCTTGACGACTTCATTCATAGTGAAGCATGGGAACGCTTTTATCCACTCTGCCAAATTATAAAAGTAGATTGTTTAGATATATCTGAAGAACAACTTCAAGATATCGTTGCGATAACTAAGCGCCATCCGCACATCCGTTTACTGGCAGAAAAAGTCGAGAACAACGAGGTATTTGAGCAATACAAAGCGCTAGGCTTTACTTTGTTTCAGGGTTATTTTTTTAGTAAGCCAGAAGTTATCAAAAGTATTTCTCTAAATTCATCTCAGTCTTTACTTAGCAGCTTGCTCAATGAAATTACAAAACCCGAGCCCCACATAGATAACATTGTTAAACTTTTAGAGCTTGACCCAGGATTGTCGTTCAAACTGCTGCGTTACGCGCAATCGCCTTATTTTCAGCGTCGTGCAAAAATAGACAGCATCAAGCAGGCTGTGGTGATGCTTGGCAAAACTGAGCTAGAGCGCTTTGTTACTTTGCTCTTTGCAGCAACCTTTGGCGAGAACAAACCTAACGAACTTATTCGACTCTCGATGCAGCGCGCCAAATTTTGTGAATACTTTGCAAAATGTACACCCCATAAAAGCAAAATATCTTCTGCTTTTTTAGTCGGCATGCTGTCACTCCTCGACGCTATGCTTGATTCAAACTTGGCAACGGTAATTAGCCAACTGCCGTTATCTGCCGATATTAAAATCGCCCTAGTTCGGAATCAAGGTTGGCTCGCCGACTGCGTGAATTTATGCAAACAGTTTGAACAGGCAAACTGGGAAGAAATGATGGCAGCATGCAAAGCCTACGAAGTAGATTACGACAACATGCTCGAAGCTTATACCGAATCCATATTATGGTCGGAACGGCGTTTGGATATGCTGAATTAGGTTTGTCTTTCGATATCTTTACAAGCTTATAACAAAACCGAATAATTAGTTATCAATTAGTAATTAAACAGAACAAATGGTGATAAATTTGCGATCTTAAATATGTTAAAGTTCTATGCATATAGAATTTAAGTATATAGTTAAGGATCACATATACCATGAGCGTCGACGCAAAAACCGTTTCCCACCTTAAGCAACTCGAAGCAGAAAGCATTCATATTTTCAGAGAAGTGGCGGCTGAATTTGACAACCCCGTCATGCTTTATTCTGTCGGTAAAGACTCTTCAGTACTTTTGCATCTCGCTCGTAAAGCTTTTGCTCCCGGCACCATTCCCTTTCCACTGTTGCATGTAGATACCACTTGGAAATTTCGCGAAATGATTGAATTTCGTGATCGCATGGCAAAAAAACACAATCTTAATTTGCTCGTGCACACTAACCAAGAAGGCGTTGACCAGGGAATTAACCCCTTTTCTGTAGGCAGTGCTAAGCATACCGACATTATGAAGACCGGTGCTCTCAAGCAAGCATTAAACCACTATAAATTTGATGCCGCTTTTGGTGGTGCCAGACGCGACGAAGAAAAGTCAAGAGCCAAAGAGCGCGTATACTCATTCAGAGATGAAAACCACCGCTGGGATCCTAAAAATCAGCGTCCAGAGCTATGGAATATCTACAATTCTCAAATCGACAAAGGCGAAAGCATTCGTGTGTTCCCGATGTCGAACTGGACGGAACTCGATATCTGGCAATACATTTACATGGAAAACATCGAAATTCCATCCTTATATCTAGCAAAGCCTCGTCCTGTAGTTGATAGAGACGGCGTATTAATAATGGTAGACGATGACCGCATGCCGCTAGAGGAAGGCGAGCAGCCGATGATGAAGTCAGTGCGTTTTCGCACACTGGGCTGTTATCCATTAACAGGTGCGGTAGAATCAACAGCGAATACCTTGCCGGATGTTATTCAGGAAATGTTATTAACCAAAACTTCCGAGCGTCAAGGGCGAGTAATTGATCATGATTCTTCTGGCTCTATGGAGAAGAAGAAAATGGAGGGTTATTTTTAATGGCACAAAATATCGTATGGCATCAGCACACCATTGACAAAAAAGCGCGCGCCGAAGCACTTAAGCAAAAGCCTAGCGTAATTTGGCTAACTGGATTATCCGGCTCTGGAAAATCAACCTTGGCAAATCTTTTAGAGCGCAAACTAAACGAAAAGTCTCATCACACCTATTTATTAGATGGTGACAACGTAAGGCATGGGCTTTGCGGCGATTTAGGTTTTGATGACAAAGCACGCGTTGAGAATATCCGCCGTATTAGCGAAGTAGCCAAGCTTTTCGTTGATTCTGGACTGATTGTCCTTACCGCTTTTATTTCACCATTTAAAGCAGACCGCCGCTACTGTCGCTCACTTTTAGAAGACGGCGAGTTCGTTGAAGTATTTGTCGACACTCCTTTAGAGGTTTGTGAGGCAAGAGATCCTAAAGGTCTATATAAAAAGGCTCGTCAAGGCGACATCAAGCATTTTACTGGCATAGACTCAGACTACGAAGTGCCAGAGTCTGCTGAAATTCACCTTAGCTATAATGAAGACGAAGCGCCAGAACAAACCGCTGAGCGTCTTTACACAATGCTGCAACAAAAAGGCTATGTTTCATGAGCAACAATGTAGAGATAACACAAACACTGGTAGACAGTGTAGTACAAATTAGCGAAGAAGCCGGCACTCGTATCATGGAAATCTACGAGAAAGATTTTGATATTTATGAGAAAAATGATGCCTCCCCTCTTACCGAGGCCGACCTGGCCGCGCACTTACACATTTTAGAAAGCCTAAACAGAATTGCTGACATTCCGGTACTGTCGGAAGAATCTGCAGATATTAGCTGGGAAACGCGTAAATCATGGAACCGTTATTGGTTAGTTGACCCACTCGATGGCACTAAAGAATTTATCAAAAAGAACGGCGAATTTACGGTTAACATTGCGCTAATTGAATACGGCGAGCCGACATTAGGTGTTGTGCACGCTCCGGTACTTAACACCACCTTTGTGGGTTGGGTTGGCGAAGGCGCATATAAAATAGAGGACGGCAAACGCAAGTCTATCTCAACAAAAGCGCATCAAGAAGGCGATGTGTGGCAAGTTGTGGGCAGCCGTTCTCATCAAAGTCCTGAAATTAACAAAGTACTCGACGCCTTAGGCGGTGAAAACAACCTTATCGCCATGGGCAGTTCACTTAAGCTTTGTTGTGTTGCAGATGGCACCGCGCATGTATATCCGCGCGTTGGTCCTACAAGCGAATGGGATACCGCAGCAGCTCATGCTGTTGTGCTCGCGGCCGGTGGAAAAGTCACAGTGCTTGACGTAGACAATCCCCTCAGCCCTGACGCACATCCCTTGCGATACAATCAAAAAGACTCAGTTTTAAATCCTTATTTTATGGTAGCCAGTTAATATGAACAACGAAAACGAATTGTTGAAAACCGACATACTTGAATACTTGGAGCAGCACGAAAAAAAGGACCTGATGAGGTTTTTAACCTGCGGTAGCGTTGACGATGGTAAAAGCACCTTGATTGGAC
>CAYQMI010000029.1:5728-33329 GCA_964418575.1 uncultured Glaciecola sp. | reverse complement strand
GTTTACGAAGAAACGTCATTCACATGCAGGTGCGTTGCTGATCGCTTAACGAAAAACGTCATTCCAACGAAGGTTGGAATCTCCCAACGATACTAGAATTGTATATATAAACAGCTGAATTTGACATTAATTGTCGTTTTGGGAGATTTCGGCCTACCCCGAAATGACGAAGGGTTGCTTAAACGAACAGCAAGATTCATAAATGTGCAACAATAATTTCTTCATTCGTTAACCAATTCGTCATGAATGGCTTTTACTCTCTCATTAACGTTATCGCGAGGATAAGAACATGGGACTAAGTATTTGGCAGATTGCATTAGTTGTTCTAATTTTTATTTTGTTGTTTGGGAGAGGGAAAATACCTACTTTGATGACCGACTTAGCAGAAGGCATTAAGGGTTTTAAGAAAGGTATTAAAGACGAAGATAATTCCCCCGATCCCCTAAGAACAGAAGTGCCAGACGAAAAAACACTAAGCAACGATAAACCACCGGTTAAATAAAAATGTTTGATATTAGTTGGGTTGAATTGCTTTTTGTCGGCATGCTTGCACTTGTTATCATTGGGCCAAAAGATCTGCCATTGGTCTTTAGGTCTGCTGCCAAATTTGTAGCAAAAGGGAAGCGGATGCTCAATGACGTAAAAGGAAGCATGGCCCAGCTTGAAAAAGAGGTGAATATTGAAGCTGGGAAGGTAGTTAATGACAATGATTGGCGAGACCTACTCCCTGAAGAGATAAGAAATTTACCAGATGATTTTATTCCTGGCTCGATGACGGCTGAAGAACATGAGACACGTCGTGAGGAGCTAAACAAAGCGAGGAAGAATGTTGTATCCCCGCAGTCAACTATGTCTAACACTGCATCTGATGAAAGGGATATTAGAGACAAAAAACTACTCCAAAGCGATTTAAAAAGCGGGCATCCTGCAACAATAGAAAAGGGTGAGAAAAAACATGGATGAGATGCATGGGAAAACCGCCGCCCCGAAAACTCCTCTGTTGACTCATTTGCTCGAGCTTCGCAAGCGCCTGCTGTTGTGCTTAATTTTTTTTGGCTTAATTCTAGGTATTTCCTATTGGTTCGCTGAGTATATTTACAGTTTTTTACAACAACCTCTTTTGGCATCTTTTGGTCCAGACAGTGGACGAAGAATGATATATACCGGTCTACACGAAGCGTTTTTTACTTACCTGAAACTTTCATTATTTAGCGCAGCATTTTTCACACTGCCCTTAATGCTGATTCAAATTTGGAAATTTATCGCCCCCGGTTTATATAAGCGAGAGAGATCGTATATTTCTCCTATTTTCTTACTAACACCAATATTATTTATATCTGGGGCAGCATTAGCTTTTTATGTCGTAATGCCTCTTGCCTGGGACTTTTTCATAAGCTTTGAATCAGTGAGCGGAGAAACAGCAATTGAGGTTCAACTAGAGGCAAAAATAAGTGAGTATTTATCCCTTGTTATTCAACTTATTCTAGCATTTGGATTATGTTTTGAGCTCCCAATTTTACTTTACCTCTTATGCAAATCTGGCGTAACTTCAGTCAGTAGCTTGGAAAAATATCGTCGCCATGCAATTGTAGGTGTGTTCTTAGTGGCCGCTTTTATTACGCCACCCGATTTAATATCTCAACTCGCGCTCGGTCTACCGATTATTATTTTATATGAATGTTCTATCTTCTTTATAAAATATTCAAATAGGCAGGCAAGCAGCACAGATACACAAAAAGCAAATCTCTAATTATCAATCTATCTTCTTGCCTTAGACTCATGTAACAAAATTGCAGTAATTTATTCACCTTAAATTAACCGAACTGTCAACTAAACTGCGCTTGTTCGTCATCTTCCGTTGTCATGATAATACTCGAGGTTGCAGCCAATATTTTATTGAATCTCATTCGCTTATTTATTAACTGAAACGGAGTTTTTATGCTTGATTCAAACGATTTGCCAAACAGCGCTGACAACGAAGCTTGTGAGTCTGTATTTTCTCGTAGAGACGTATTAAAAGGTGGTTCCACTATTGCTGCAAGTACTGCTTTTTTAGCATTAGCAGGAAAAGCTAATGCTGCATCTTTACCATACACTAACGACTATGGTCCTTTATCACCAAAGCTAGATAATGCGACCGGGTTGCCTTTAATTTCATTGCCTGATGGCTTTGAATATATAAGCTACGGCTGGACAGGACAACTACAAACCGACGGTTTACCCACGCCAACTGATCACGATGGAATGGCAGTTGTTGCTTCTCGCGGCAATGTTATTGCAATGGTAAGAAACCACGAGTGTTCCGAAGGTGAAGGACCTAAGTCTCACCCCAGAGGCGGCAGAGGTGTTTACAATGATGCTCAACATGGCGGAACAAGCACACTACTGTTTGATGTGGTCAAAGGACAGTTTTTATCTTCTTACAACAGTCTAGGGGGAAATATACGCAACTGTGCTGGTGGTCCAACTCCATGGGCTACTTGGTTATCTTGTGAAGAGACCTTCCATGAGTGGAACAATGGTCCACAAGGGTTTAACCACGGCTATGTATTTGAAGTGCCAGGTTTTGGTATTTCAGACGGCGTGCCGATTCGAGAGATGGGTCGTTTTTCACATGAAGCCGCTGCGGTAGATCCAGCAACCGGGTTTGTATACGAGACCGAAGATGCCGGTTCATCTGCCTTTTACAAGTTTGAACCAGCAGGTGAATGGGGCGATTTAAAGTCTGGTGGTAGCCTTTATGCAATGGTCGTAGATGGTATTTCTCGTGTGGACTTACGCGGTGGTTTAATTTCGGGAACTACTTGGGACGTAACTTGGCAACGCGTTCCAGATCCAGATGCAATGACATCTCGTTGCTTCGACCAAGCATCTGATGCAGCCATTATTGAACGTGGCGAAGGCTGTTGGTATGACAATGGTTTGATTTATTTCGTTTCAACATCTGGTGGTGCTGCAAATTTAGGTCAAATATTTTCGTATGACCCACGCAAAGAACAGTTGACCTTGGTGTTTGAATCAACAGATGCAAACGAAATGGACGGTCCGGATAACATTGCAATAAGTCCTCGAGGCAACATGTTGCTATGTGAGGATGGTGGTTCAAATCCAAAGCGTTTGATTGGTTTAACGCAGTCGGGTCAAACGTTTCCGTTTTGCGAAAACAACATTGAACTTGATCAAGGGGATTTAGCACTTATCGACAGTATCTACCCGGGCACACAAGCAAACTTCTGGGACAGTGTTGGCGATTCAAGTGATGGTTCAAATAGACGTAGCTTTACAAGCCGTGAGTGGGCAGGAGCAACCTTTTATGGCCGTTGGTTGTTCGTGAATATTCAATCACCTGGTGTCACATTTGCTATTACGGGTCCTTGGGAAAACGGGGCGCTGTAAGCTTACAAGTGGACTAAATATTGGGAAGGCGCTATGCCTTCCCTAGCTTTATTTAAAGGAGATATTTATGAAAAACATAATTAAATCGGCATTACTGTCATTGGCAGTATTGCTAAGCGCAAATGTTCAAGCTGCAATTATTCCAGTTTCCCTAAACACAGCAGTAGACGACTCAGTAGTAGGTGATAGCGGTTGGTTAAATGAGGATACTTTTGGCGATGCTCTAGACTTTTTCGTCTTAGATTTGTCTCAGGCTACTGATTTAAGTATTCAAGTTAACTCGGCGATTGCATTTGGGATAAGTGTGTATCAAGGTGAAATTGTGAATGATTTTGGCATTAACTTTGACAACGATGGAGACTTTTTCGACTTCGCTAGCGACTTATTGTTTGTTGATGGAACGTCGTCATTGTTGCCAGGCTTTGGTAACCCTGAATTTGTCACTACCTTATCTGCGGGTATTTATACTATTGCGGTGGGCGGAAGCGAAGGGTTTTTTGACCTGAGTACACGCTATGATTATAACATTGCTTTTTCTGGTGATATTGACGATGTGCAAGTAAGCGCACCATCAATGCTGTTTTCTTTTGCATTATTCCTTATGGCAGTAATGGCAATTCGTAAAGAGCAGCAAAAATAGCAAGCCAATAATAAATAATCCGCGACTGTTGTAAGGCAAAATTTGCCTTTCACACGCGCGGACTATTTATATTTGACATAAGCTAAGCCGAGATTGTTTCTAGTCCTTAACTAAAACCCAATACAACAGCAATACTCATGGCGATGATTGCCGTCAGCATGAGGGTTATAAAAAAGCGCCATACAAATTTAAACCACACACTCCAATCTATTCGGGCTACACCAAGACAGCCAATCAGTGATGCTGAAGTAGGAATAATTATGTTGCTTAAGCCGTCACCGAGTTGAAAGGCAAGGACGGCGGTTTGTCTGCTAATGCCAACTAAATCTGCTAATGGGGCCATAAGTGGCATTGTGATGGCGGCTTGTCCAGAGCCTGAGGCGACAAAGAAGTTAAACACGGCCTGAAAAAGCAACATTGCAATAGCGTTTACATATGAACTTGTTTCACCAATAGCGCTACTTGCATAAAACAAAATGGTGTTAAGCACGGAGGGTTCGGTAACGCTGTCGCCACCTAGGACTAACACAATACCTTTTGCCATACCTACAATTAGTGCGGCGGGCAATAATTCTTTTGCACCTTTCTGAAAGGCTGAGGATACATCGTTAGCACTCATACGTTTGCCAAAAAAGGCGATAAGGCCTGCGGCTATGCCAATACAAAAAAATTGGCTAGCGATCTCTGGGATATAGTAGGCATGTTGGGTCACGCCCCAAATCACCCATATAATTCCGAATAAAAAAGCTAAAAGCACTAAAGCGTCGATGTAGTTAAAAGTGCTTTTTATGCTTTGTTGTTGCTGCTTAAAATAGTTATTACTGCTAATACACAGCGATTTGTCAGGATGTTTCTTAATGCGATGCGCGTACCAAAGTGTGAATATCAAACCGATGCTGGTAAACACACACCATAGTCCGATTCTAAAGCCTTGACCCGACAGCAAAGGAACATCAGCAATGCCCTGAGCAATAGCGACTGAAAATGGATTCATCCAGCTGGTTGCAAAACCAATTTGGGTTGCTACATAAGTAATTAATACACCCACAATAGCATCATAACCAAGCGCAATCACAAGGGGGACCAGTACAATGCAGAATGCGATTGCTTCTTCGCCCATACCGAAGATTGCACCACCTAATGAAAACAATACAAACATCAGCGGCAAAATTAAGATTTGTGCGCGCTTGGTTTTTTCAATAAGGGCTAATATCCCATTATTGATTGCGCCAGTTTGCATGACAATCCCAAACGCTCCGCCTACTATTAAAATAAAAGCAACCACGCCAACGGCAGAGCCATATTTATTTCCAGATACCAAGCCTTCAAAGGCGTAGTTCATCGCACCAACATTGTCACCCGTCGCAAATAGAGCAACACCTGAACTTCCATCCTTTGGTGCTGATGCAAAGCTGAAACTATCTTGCTTAATCAGCGTGCGAGTAAGAACCTCTCCATCAACGATTTTGGTAACTTCTTCTGTTTGAAACTGGCCAGCGGGGAGCAAGTATGTCGTGATGCTGGCCAGAATAATCACCATAAACAAAATAACAAAGGCGTCTGGCATCTTAGATGCCAGGGCGTTAGCAGAGTGAGCGTCAGACGATACAGTTTCGGTGCTTTTCATATTCGCTACCTGTTGTTATTGTTTGTTTTAGGTACTCGGTATTTCTAGTTTTGGTAAGCTATTAAAAACGATAGCTTGCAGATACCGTGTAGCGCCTGCCAAATGGGTCATGATTAAAACTATCGTAGCCTCTCGATGACCCATAGGCAATCGGAGCCTCTTCGTCCAATAAGTTTTCTATGCGCATACGCAACTGTAGTTTATCGAAAGTGTAGCCTGCGCTGAAATCTACTGTTGTCCATGCGTCAACATCGCGAGTTTCATCGCTATTAATTGCACCAAGGTCAAACAATTCGTCGATTTCACGTCCGCGCAGGCCTTCTATATCGTCTTCATAGGATGCGGTATAAAAAACAGTAATGCCTGCAAACCAGTCTTCAGTCTCCCAAAAGATCTCTGCATTTGCGACATTTTTCGGATACTGCCAAGTGCCTGCCAACTGTTCAATTTCATCTGAGCCAGGGATGTTTCGTTCAAAGCTTATGTAGTGCGTGCCCTCGAATGAGAGTACTAAATCACCTTGGTCAAAATCAAAGGCATGAAATACTGAGACGTCTAGACCACTTAGCTCTTGTGTTCCGGTATTGTCAAGCAACAAAACATGGTCTCTAAACAGCGGAAGCTCTTCAAACCTTGGCTGCTCAAAGCTTATCCATTCGTCGAGTATCTGCGATAAGTCAGCGCCTGCGTCTTCAATAGTTCGCCCTTGGGCATCTGTATAGTCACACAAAAATGGGTCATAGCTAATACCGATTTCACCCTCTGGAACGAGTCCGCAGTGACGTAAGGATTCGTCTGTAAGTGCTGCGGCAAGTACACCAGTCATGTTTGTATCTACTAGTTCTTCGTGATCAAATGCCCAATAATCAACGGTAATATCTGTGTTATCGGTTGGGCTGTATGCAAAACCAACACTGTATGATTCTGACTCTTCTGGTTTTAGGTTAGGATTGCCAAGCTCAAGTACGTTATTGCCTCGTAAGCTGCCGTCTCCTTCGCAGTATAAGTCAGCTACAGTCTGATTTGCGCTACAGTCAAAGCTAGCACGGGTGGTGCGCAGCTGCACACCTGCCTGTGTTAATGAAGGAGCCCTGAACGCTGTTGACCAAGAGCCTCTTACAATTAACTCGTCGATAGGTGAATAGCTGAAACCTATTTTAGGGTTAAAACTACTGCCAAAATCATTGTAATCATCAAATCTACCCGCAACATTCACTTCTAAGTCGTCAGTTAAAGGGATTTGGAATTCCGCATATGCGCCCCATTGCGTGCGATCCGCTTCAGAGAAGCTTGAGCCAAAACCAAACACATCTACTAAATAGCCATTCTCAACACGTGCTCTTGAGTTAAGCGATGGAACATCTGATATTTCTTCGCGACGAATTTCAGCGCCAAATGCAGCACTTATCATATTTCCGTTGAACTCAAAGAGATCGCCAGTAATGTTAGCGTCCCATCCATAAAGGGTACTCTCGCCATCCCTTGTGGGTTGTTCTTGGGCTAAGTCCAATATTGCGCGGTTTTCAGGTGAATTTGGAAAGAAAGGATTATAAAAGCCCAATAAGTTGCCATTGGCACAGCTGAGTGTATCGTCCATTTCATTATAATTAGCAATGTTGCCATCGCTACAAAGCTCACCGCCAAGGCCCGCATGAAAT
The DNA here is from genome assembly GCA_964418575.1 of uncultured Glaciecola sp. Lineage (GTDB taxonomy): Bacteria > Pseudomonadota > Gammaproteobacteria > Enterobacterales > Alteromonadaceae > Glaciecola. Next base: position 26,008 of record CAYQMI010000029.1, on the reverse strand, counting down.
TTATAGCGGTTGTATATTCCTTCGGTGGCAACTTGCTCCGACTCAGAGCGAGACAATGTTATGCCAGAGCGCCAGAACCAACCATCGACATCGCCACTTAGCTCAGATACTAAGCGCATTGCATCAGTATCAACTTCTACGGTGCGCGGATCAGAAAAACGTGCATCAAACATAAAGCCAAATAGGCGCTGACCGTTTATCGATGTGAATGGGTCAATGTACAAGTCATCTTCGGTAACAAAGTCTGCAGGAAGGGTATCAAGAATTGACTCATGTACAAACGGTCCTTCGCGGTCATCCACTCGGTTTATAGGAGCTGGAGTAGAAATAGACGTAGAGGAACTTGTTGAATAAATAAAATCTGTTTTCCAGTCTACCTGACCAATTGAAATAGAATAAATAAAGCCTAGCGAGGCGCTTTCTAATGGTGACTCAAGATAGTCGTCTTCGTTACCGTAGTAAGCACATATTTCTTCACCAAACTCTGTGGTGACCAGTGGGCTAGCACACGCAGGATTACCAATTTCGTCGCCACTGCGAGTTGAACCAAAGTAAATATTCGGTGTGTTTTTTGGCAAATACGAGTAAGAGCTTTGCAAAATCGGTGTTGCTGTTACGTTTCTGCTTGTGGCTTTTATTGCCTTTCGGTCGTAATAGTCTGCAAATATTGATAAATTTCCACCGCCTATCTGTGTGCCAAAAAATGCCTGTAAATTTATTTCACCCTCGTCTGCCGATGCATCAGATTGACTATATTGGCCGCTCAATTCAAAGCCTTCAAAGTCATCCTTTAGGATGTAGTTAATTACCCCAGCGACTGCGTCTGCGCCATAAATTGCAGATGCACCTGTCGCAAGTATTTCAACGCGCTTAATCGCTGATAATGGGATACTGTTGATGTCTACAAAGTTTTCTGTGCCTGACGCAAAAGAGCTTGCAGCAATTCGTCTGCCGTTCAATAAGGTCAATGTTGAAGAAGGTCCCATCCCTCTGAGTGCTGCGCTTGCTTGCCCAGGTGGGGTACTTGTTGAGGTTGCGCCGCTTTGTGCGGTGGTAAATGAGCCGGTGCCGCCTCTGGTTTGATTCACAGTGCGCATCAACTCGGTCAAGGTAGTTACGCCAGAGCGCCTGATGTCGTCGGCGGTTAAAATGGTAAGGGGTTGTGAACCTTCAAGGTCAACGCCTCTTATGTTCGAGCCAGTGACTTGAATAATTTCAACTTCTTTGTCGGTGTTCGCATCGGTATCGGTGGTTTGCGCAAATACAGAAATAGGCAGAGCGGCAAAGCCACAGGCAATAGCAATAGCATGTAATTTCATGGTGAGACCTTTTTAAGCCCGACGAGGGCGCATCAATTTTATTATTTAATTAGATTTTTGTTTGGGTATAGCAAAAGACAGCGCCGAAAAAGCACTTAAAAAGGGTTGGCCTATTCGTCAAACCATTCTGACAAATAGAAATTTTGATATCGGTACGCGCTAAGATTAGCGGCTTTTTTAATCATAATGACTCTATTAAAACACAATCACATTAGCGTAAATTGTTAGACAACAACCGTTGACATGTTTGAATAATACCCATTAGTGTAAATAAAAGTCAACGTGCTCATTTCTGATGTTTTTTCATGAATGCTGAGGATCTGCTCATTATAAACCGAATAAATAAGGCCTTAACTAAATTGCAAACATCAACATTTTTCCAAACATATCTACCTGCAAATTTACTAATCGATTTTGCAGTCGCTTTACGTTCGGCCTTGAACCGGCGGTACGGCCTAAGTAATGCATTTTTGTTCATTTTTATGGTTTCTGTGGGTAGTGGTTTTAGCCATGTTTTAGCTGCAAAAGAAGCAAGTTATATCCACGCTCACAGGCCATATCAACTGTTATTAGCCGGAGGCGCATTAAAGACATGCTCAAGCTATGCTAAACACAATTGTGAGGCTGGCGAATCATTTTCAGATGCAAAACAAAATATGCTTTACGAAGTCAATGAAGCGTCAATTTTAAGATTAGAAAAATTCATAAAAGAAGAAAGCTCTGATTCTTTTTTAACGCTAGCGCCGATAGTTAAAAAGCTCAAGCAAATAGCGATAAATGAATCCATTGATGAAGCTCTTACTCGCTCAGCACTGTTTAATATTTTTGAAGCAAATAATTTACTAAAGACAGTTAAGGACTTACCAGATGCCCCTTATTTTGCCTTATTAGACCATTTAGAACTTAAGCAAATTGCTCAAAATGGCAAGAGGCTAAAAGAGCATGCTAAGGTCGCTAAGACAAAAAACATTCATTCAAAAGCTATTTATCAACGCTTCGTTAGCGAGGTTGAAAAAATAGCGAGTATAGAACAAAAGACTCCTCATATTTTAGTGGTGACTGCCTCGTCGCGAGATGCATTTGAGGTTGCTGATTTTTATGAATCTAGCTTTGCTTCACTCGGCGTAAAAACAACTTGGATTGGTCTTGATCAAGCTTTTGCTGATGCACTAGAGAAGCGCAGCAATGGCCCTGAGGTGTGCGAAAACCTCCCAGATTTAGCAAAAAAATATTTTGTATATGATCGGCCTCGCGTCTATCCAGATAGAGCCGAGCAGCAGAAGCGATTATGCGAAAACCCCGAATACTTAAGTTTGCTGATTGAAGACAGTCAGGGGATATTTTTTAATGGTGGTGACCAAAGTAAGACGCTAAACAGTTTGATGAATTCTAACAACCAGCCGCTGCCTTTTTGGCAAGAGGTTATGCGTAAAGTCAGTGATTATAAAATGATCGTTGGCGGCACGAGCGCGGGTACTGCGGTGCAAGCAGGGAATGTCTTTAACGACAAACCTATACCCATGATTTCCAACGGAAGGAGTGAAAATGCAATAAAACGGGGTGTTTTTGCTGCGTTTGCTCCGAGCCAGAGGTGTTTAGCTGATTTTTGTGAAACCGGGTTAGCACCAGATGATGTCACCTTTTTGCCAACTGGTGGCTCAGGCTTATTCGATGTAGGTACTTTAGACACGCATTTTTCTGAGCGTGACCGTGAAGGTCGCTTAATTGCTCTGGTTGCAGAAACCAGCGCGCGAGTGGGCATGGGCGTAGATGAAACCACGGCGCTACTCTATCGACGCCAAGACAAGACTATAGAAATGGAAGTAATTGGGGCTGCCGGCGTGTTTGTTGTTGATGGTTTTGAATCGGTATACCAAAAAACGAGCAGCGCTGGTATTGAACAAAGACAGTATGCTGGCTTCAGTCATTATTTTTATTCAGGCAACCAAATAACTTGGCAAGTTGATACCAACGAATGGAAATTTAAAGACAACATGAAGAGCGTCCAAGAACAAAGCAGTATTCGTTCAAAAGCTGACGGAGTTTGGCGCAGAAGCACTCGAAAATATTGTGGAAGTAAAGAAATGACAAGTTGGATAATGGAAGATATCCAATACGTGTTATCGCCACAAAGCAACACGCAGTTTTTTGTCGATAACGATAAGCAACACTGTGGTTATTTGAACTTACCCTTTTTAGTAAGCTATCAAAGTCAGTGATGGATATTTAATCGACACTTAGTGTCAAACTTGATGCACAAAATTCAAGGGTTTTAAGGGATTAATAGCTAGGATTTACGGCCGAGATAAAGTAGTATTCGCCCCTATTTTTTTATAAGATTAGGAAGCGCTACATGGCCAACAATGAAGAATTTAAAGAAGTATTTAACTGGTGGTATTTACTGGGTATCGTAGGAGCATTGGTCGCATTTCCCTTGTTGCATATTTTAGCTTGGGTGGGACGTATTTTCTTTTTGTAACAATACACAATGATTTGCATACTTTGTTGAGCCTGCTTATTGTAAGCTTAAAATAGGAATGTAAATCAAAGCAGTAAAATAAACACCCGCACAAGGAACCATTGTGACAACACAGTTAATAAAAGAAGCCGTAACCACTATTGTCGATTACCCTAAACCCGGCATCATGTTCAGAGACGTAACCAGCGTCCTTCAGAAACACGACGCATTTCAAGCATGTATCGACCTGCTCAAAAGTAACTACAAAGACCAGCGCTTCGATAAAATCGTTGGCACGGAAGCTCGTGGCTTTTTGTTTGGCGCTCCCTTAGCGCTAGCACTTGGAATTGGTTTTGTACCAGTAAGAAAGCCTAAAAAATTGCCTAGAGAAACCATTTCTGAATCTTATGAGCTTGAGTATGGAACGGATGTATTAGAGATTCATAAAGACGCAATCAGCCCGGGTGATAACGTACTGATGATTGATGACTTGCTCGCTACCGGCGGCACAATGATCGCTACCGCAAACCTTATTCGTCGTTTAGGTGGCAAAGCTGACCACGCGGGCTTTGTGATTTCTTTGCCAAGCATTGGCGGTGAGAACAAGCTAAAAGGTGCTAATATTCTACCTTACTGCATTTGTGAATTTGAAGGCGATTAGTCGATTATGAGTTATCAAGTACTTGCTCGGAAGTGGCGTCCTCAGACTTTTTCAGAATTGGTTGGGCAGCAACATGTTGTTGATGCCATAACCAATGCGCTTGATAACAATAAACTGCATCACGCCTATTTGTTTACAGGTACGCGCGGTGTAGGTAAAACAACGATTGCTCGTATTTTTTCAAAATCACTGAATTGCGAAGAAGGTCAAAGTGCTAATCCGTGTGGAAAGTGCGGAACATGTTTAGATATTAGTGAAGGGCGCTTTGTCGATTTACTTGAAATCGATGCAGCCTCTCGCACCAAAGTTGAAGATACCCGAGAACTATTAGACAACGTTCAGTACAAACCTACGCGCGGCAAGTACAAAGTGTATCTAATAGACGAAGTGCACATGCTCTCAAAGCATAGCTTTAATGCCTTGCTAAAAACCCTAGAAGAACCGCCCCCACACGTTAAGTTTTTGCTAGCGACGACCGACCCACAGAAGCTACCTGTCACAATCTTATCGCGCTGCTTGCAGTTTAGCCTTAAGTCGCTTAGCCGCGAACAGATTCAAAGCCAGTTAGCACATATATTGACGGCAGAGTCTCTAGATTACGAAGTCCCAGCGCTTTCCCAAATTGCTAGGGCGGCAGCAGGGAGTATGCGTGACGCCTTAAGCTTAACTGACCAAGCAATCGCGCAAGGTAACAATCAGGTATCCCTTGATACTGTTATTAGTATGCTCGGTTTATTGGATAAAAATCAGATACTTCGGCTAGCAAAGTGCATTTGCGAGCGCGACGCACAAGGTGCGATGCAGCAGTTAGACGAAATCTGTGCTGAGTCACCAGATTATTCACAAGTGTTATCCCAGCTTTTAGCGCTTTTGCATCAGGTTGCACTAACGCAAATTGTGCCGGATATTTGCAAATTAGATACTAACGTTGCCAAACCAATCTACACATTATCAAAAGCGGTGACTGAAGAGCATATTCAGTTACTTTATCAGATTGGACTGAATGGAAAACGCGACCTGCCGTTCGCCCCAGATGCCTTAACCGGCTTGCAAATGACCATTATGCGCATGATAGCCTTTACGCCAGCGCAATCTATCGCTTTAGAAGTTTCATCAGTGCCAGATGATAAGCCGCAAAAAACGCCGGTGGAAAAGCTTCAAGAAGAACCACGAGAAGACTCACAAGAAAATTCAGCGCAGCAAGATGCTCACGCAGTTGTTGAGTCGGAGCCTGAGAGTGCGATTGATGAATCTGAAGACGGTAGAGAGATGCCTCACGAGCACAGCACTGAGACTCAAGAACCTAACGTTTTGAAAGCCACAGAGGAAGAAGCTCAGGTAGAAGAGGTGCTCCATGAGCATGCAGAAGAAGCTCTGCAAGACCTTAGTGAAGATTATCAACAGGCTCCAATTGCGCCGCAAAATGATTCGCCGCAAGTTGCACAAGCACATAATACTGAACCAGAGCATGTCATTAGCCAAGAGCATAAAGCAGAGCAACACCCAAACGCAGAGCATCATCCAAACGCAGAGCAATCAAGCGATGACGATGATGAATCAGCGTCAAACCTGCAAGCGCTGTTTGATATGGAAGATGACCTCGCATCTTATGAGCAACAAGCCTCAGGAGATGACGATAGCGTAAAAAAGCCTGAAGCTGAAAACCACGGGGCCGATTTAAACGCTTCGGTTTCATCCTTAGGCAGTCACAATCAAGAGTCAGACGCATCAGATATATCGACAGGCCAAAGTGACGCTACGAGTCAAGCCCATGTAGAGCAAGTTCACCCACGCGAAGCGATAGATATAAACACTGAACAAAGTGAAAATCCAAGCCAAGACGAGAGCGCTGAGCACCACTCTGACGTTATCGAACCAAGCGTAACTGAAGAAACCGCCAGCAGCAGCTTAACCGTAAGTCCTGATATTAAGCCCGAGGCAAGTTCACAAGAAACAAGCCAAGTTGAACCAAGTAACACTGAAGAACCGATTCAAAGCAATGCCTCTGATGGTGCATCTATACAAGCTTATTTAGAAAGCGGCGAAAAGTTAATTTCAGCCTCACAAATAGACAAATGGAGTCATTTTGTTGATAGTCTAGACGTCCGCGGTTTAGCTAGGCAGTTACTGATTCATGGGCGCTCTGGGGGCATAAAAGATCAGGTCTTACTGCTTGAAATCAACGAGTCGCATCACCACTTAAATGAAATAAGCAGTATCAATACAATCAAGCAGGCGCTAGCAGACAAGTACAATCGCGACATTGATTTAAAAGTGCAGTATGCACAAGTTAGCAACAGCCCTTATGAGCTGCAGCAGAAAATAGACAGAATGCGTTTAGATTTTGCAAAAAGCACCATTGAATCTGACACGGCATTCCAAGAGCTGTTAAAGGCTTTTGATGCAAAGGTTGTAGAAGACTCGATTGAGGCTCGATAAGCCAAGTTAAGTAAAGTAAATCTAAGTAAATTTAACTAAACAAAATAGAGAGGAAAGCATGTTTAAAGGTGGCATGGGCAATATGATGAAGCAAGCCCAACAAATGCAAGAGAACATGAAACGTGCACAAGACGAGCTTGCGCAAATTGAAGTTGTGGGCGAATCTGGCGCAGGAATGGTCAAGGTCACCATGACTTGTAACCACAATGTGCGCAGAGTAGACGTAGATCCGTCGCTCATGGCCGATGACAAAGATATGCTCGAGGATTTAGTCGCTGCTGCAATAAACGACGCTGTGCGCAGAGTGCAAGAAGCGACACAAGAGAAAATGTCATCAGTCACTGGCGGTATGAACTTACCACCGGGTTTTAAAATGCCGTTTTAATCCCACTAGGATATTTATACGCAATGTCATTTAGTCCTCTCATTAGTGAGCTAGTCGCTGCCTTTAAATGCTTGCCCGGCGTGGGTGCAAAAAGTGCCCAGCGTATGGCCTTTACTCTGCTTGAGCGTAATCGCGATGGTGGTATGAAGTTAAGTCAAGCCTTACATAATGCAATGGAGCACGTGAAAAATTGCGAGCAGTGCCGCACCTTTACCGAAACCAAGGTATGCGGCATTTGTGCTAACCCTTCGCGTGGTGAAACTGCACAAATATGTATTGTTGAGTCGCCACAAGACATATTGGCGATTGAGCAAACTTCACAATTTAAAGGTAAATACTTTGTGCTGATGGGGCACTTGTCGCCTATCGACGGTATCGGCCCAAGCGAAATTGGGCTGGATGTCTTACAAAAACGTTTAGCTGAAGAATCGATAGAAGAAGTGATATTAGCCACCAACCCAACGGTAGAGGGCGAGGCAACTGCGCATTACATTGGCCAAATGTGTAAAAAACACAACATTCCTGCTACCCGTATCGCACACGGTGTGCCTGTTGGCGGAGAGCTAGAATATATAGATGGCAATACACTTACCCATGCTTTTAGTGGTCGCCGCAGCTTCTAAGGTAAGTCTTCCATTATTATTTGCGATATCTAGGTGAGTCTGTAGCTACATCCATATTTATTCCAACTTTCTATCTTTTTTGCATTGAAAAATCCCGCTTAGTCCTCACATCTACTCTCGTATTCAATCCCTATGTTCTAACCAAATTGAAAGGAGAACCTTGGCAATGGCTGAGACTGTCCAACATGAGAAGCATGGCTTCCAAACCGAAGTAAAACAGTTGCTTCAACTAATGATTCACTCGCTGTATTCAAATAAAGAAATCTTTCTTCGCGAGTTAGTATCAAACGCTGCAGATGCCGCCGATAAACTGCGTTTCAAAGCGCTCTCTGACAATAGCCTCTATGAGGGTGATGGCGACCTACACGTTAAAATCAGCGTTAACAAAGAAGCCGGCACCTTAACCATTAGCGATAACGGCATCGGCATGAACAAAGAAGATGTGATTGCTAACCTAGGTACTATTGCCAAATCGGGTACAAAAGATTTTTTCAGTAATTTATCGGGCGACCAAGCAAAAGATTCTCAGCTTATTGGTCAGTTTGGTGTTGGATTCTATTCTGCCTTTATCGTTGCACAAAGTGTAACGGTTAACACTCGCGCAGCAGGCGCAGACAAATCTGAAGGTGTTCAGTGGATATCTGAAGGCGAGGGTGATTTTGCCGTTGCGCAAGTCGAAAAAGCCGAGCGCGGAACCGAAATTATCTTGAAATTGAAAGAAGATGAGAGCGAATTTTTAGATAGCTGGCGTTTACGTTCAATTATCACAAAATACTCAGATCATATCAGCATTCCTGTGCAGCTTTGGAAAGATGAAGTGCCAGAGAGCGACGGTCCAGACGGTGAAAAAGTGCCGGCTCAGCCAGGTCAATGGGAATCAGTAAACAAAGCCACGGCGCTTTGGACACGAGATAAGTCAGATATCTCTGATGAGGAATACAAAGAGTTTTATAAGCATGTCTCTCACGATTTTACAGACCCGCTTTCTTGGTCGCACAACAAAGTTGAAGGTAAAACTGAATATACTTCTTTGCTTTATATTCCAAGCAAAGCACCTTTTGATATGTGGAACAGAGACCAGAAAAACGGCTTAAAGCTTTATGTTCAGCGCGTTTTCATCATGGATGACGCAGAGCAATTCATGCCTACTTATTTGCGCTTTGTGAAAGGCTTGCTGGATTCGAACGATCTACCGCTTAATGTCTCTCGTGAGATATTACAAGACAACAAGATCACCCAAGCTATTCGTCAAGGTTGTACTAAGCGCGTATTGAGCATGCTCGAAAAAATGGCGAAAAACGATGCCGAAAGCTACAAGTCGTTTTATGCCGAGTTTGGTAACGTACTTAAAGAAGGTCCTGCAGAAGACTTTGGCAACAAAGACAAAATTGCTGGTCTGTTGAGATTTGCCTCTACGCACAACGATACTAATGAACAAACGGTTTCTTTAGCAGACTACATTGAGCGCATGAAAGAAGGCCAAGACAAGATTTATTACGTTACCGCCGACTCTTATCAAGCTGCTCGTACAAGCCCGCACCTAGAAATCTTCCGCAAGAAAGGCATCGAAGTGTTATTAATGGGTGAGCGTATTGATGAATGGTTGATGTCGCATCTAACCGAGTTTGAAGAGAAATCTTTTGAATCTGCGGCTAGCTCTAAAGTTGACCTTAGCGACTTAGATGATGAAGAAACTAAGCAAGCCAAAGAAAAGGCTGAGAAAGAAATTGCCGGCGTGCTTGAGCGTGCCAAAACTGCATTGGGCGATCGCGTAGAAGAAGTGAAGTTCACTCACCGCTTAACAGACTCTCCTGCGTGTATCGTTGCCACTGAAAATGGCATGACCACACAAATGGCAAAGTTAATGCAGGCAGCAGGGCAAGAAGTCCCTGAGCCTACCTATAACTTTGAGCTTAACCCTGAGCATGCGCTTGTGAAGTTGATGGCAGATGTGCAAGACGAAGCCTTGTTTAAACAGTGGACAGACGTATTGTTTGACCAAGCTAAGCTCAGTGAGCAGGGCAGCTTGAAAGAGCCGGCTTCGTTTGTATCAAACCTAAATAATTTGCTTTCTGCACTGGTCAAATAAAAAGCGCCGAAGCAGCATTATTTTTTTAGAAAACAAAGCCAGGTGAAAACCTGGCTTTTTTTTGAACAGATATCGCAAGAATGATACTCATTAGTCTAAAGTCTGAGGAATATCGCGGTTTTTAGCTTGTTAAGATAATTTCTACACTGTACAGTTTCAGCAGTTTTTGATTTTAGACATTGGAGGACGCGCGATGCGTATAATTCTTCTTGGTGCTCCTGGAGCAGGGAAGGGGACTCAAGCCCAATTTTTGATGAATAAGTTTGGCATCCCACAAATATCTACCGGCGATATGCTACGAAGTGCAATTAAAGCTGGCACTGAAATGGGCTTAGCGGCGAAAAAAGTAATGGATGCTGGGCAACTCGTTTCAGACGATATTATTATTGGCTTGGTAAAAGAACGCATTGCACAAGAAGACTGTGCTAATGGCTTTTTGTTAGACGGCTTTCCGCGCACTATCCCACAAGCCGATGCGATGACTGACGCTAATATCAAAGTCGATTATTGCATTGAGTTTGACGTACCTGATGATGTAATTGTGGATCGCATGGGTGGCCGCAGAGTGCATCCGCCATCAGGTCGTGTGTATCACGTAGATTATAATCCGCCGAAAGAAGAAGGCAAAGACGACATTACGGGTGAGGAACTTATCATTCGCGATGACGACAAAGAAGAAACGGTTCGCAGTCGCTTAGGAGTGTACCATGAGCAGACTAAACCTTTAGTGGATTATTATGAAGCTAGAGCTAAAGAAGGGCACTGTGAGTATTTTAAAATTGACGGCACTAAAGCGGTCGACACAGTAAGCGCCGAGTTAGAGGCATTGCTAAGCAAATAACTGAACGTATAAATTGCTTTAAAGATACAAAAAGCCCCGAGTTTTCGGGGCTTTTTTATACCTGAAAAAACTTTATTTACATCACTTCTTTACATCTCACTAGCGCTTCAAGTAAATAGTAATCTGCGTAGTTTAGAGCGCCCGCTAGCTCATAACCGCCAGGGTAGTTACCTGTGGCTTGTGTGAGCACAAAGTATGCATTCTCGCCTTCATTTGCGAAATATTCTGGTGTAGACAAGCTCCGCAACATTGTCATTGCGGCTTGGCGATAACGCATGGCGTCTTGCTCTTCAACATAGCCTGAAAGCTCGAACAGCGAACTTGCCATCAGTGCTGCACTAGATGAGTCTTTATAGTTAGGAACGCTTTCGTCATCAATGGCATCAAAGTCGAAATACGGAACGAGATCATCAGGCATATTAGGATGACTTAAATAAAAGTCACTGATATTTTGCGCTAACGCTAAATAAGCAGGGTCTTTAGTATAGCGATACATCATGGTGTAGCCGTATGCGCCCCAAGCTTGTCCGCGCGTCCAATCTGAATCGTCGCTTATGCCCTGATGGGTTTGCTTGTGAATGGCTTCACCGGTAGTGGTACTGTAATCTACAACATGATAAGAGCTGTGATCGTCGCGAAAATGATTGTTCATAGTTACGTTTGCATGTGAAACCGCAGCATCTGCAAAGCTCTCATCACCCGATAACTTGCTCGCTTCAAAAAGTAACTCTAAGTTCATCATATTGTCGATAATGACCGGAAATTCCCAATCACCAAAATCCCATGAGCGAGTGGCGCCCACAACAGGGTTATAACGCGACATCAATGATTTAGCGGTTTGCACGATGATAGGCGAATAGCTTTCATTTGCGGTTAAGCGTAGACCATTTCCATAACTGTTGTACATCATAAAGCCGAGATCATGAGTACCTTTATTAAATTGCTCTTTATTTAGGGCTTCTGTCCACGTTTCGGCAGAGTCTTTCCAAGTGCTGTCTTGAGTATGCTCATACAGATACCAAAAAGAACCTGCAACAAAACCGCTCGTCCAATCATCTGTTGTTGCAAATCGTACGGTCTCATTATACGAGCGAGGGATCTTCTGTGGGTCTGTGTAATGTATTCTGAACTGATTGAGTTGCGTTTCGGCTTTGTCGAGCGTAGCACTGCAAAATTGAGCATCTTGTGTATGAGAGCCTACGATGGCCTCGCTTTCATTTGCCAGCACGTTTTTATTTACTGTGCTTTGCTCAGTATCTGGTGCTTCGCCACAGCCAGTTAACAATAAAAAACAAACAACCGAACCGCCAAGAACTTTGTTATGCATGTCGCATTACACCTTAATAAAATATTCAGAGACAAGTTCTGATAAGAGAACTTCACATTGACCTCTATTAAAGCGCGAAAGCCACTTATTGCAATTAAGTTAAATCATTATGGCATTTGATAATTTAACATTACATTAACCAGCGGGTGTCAATATCAATAAATTCAGAAGCCGATTGAATTAAGCTGTGAGAGGTAAGGTTTAATACGCCGTAAACAGAAGTTTTACACCCGTACTTTTGTGTGACCTTATCGAGTAACAAAGCAAAGTCGCCGTCGCCTGATAGGAGAACTAAATGATCCACACTCCCAGCGCTTTCTAGCATGTCGATAGTAATGCCAACATCCCAATCACCTTTTGCGCTGCCGTCAGCGCGCTGAATAAAAGGTTTTAGCTTTACGTCGAAACCGATGTGTCTAAGCGCGCTTTGAAATTTTTGTTGCTGCTGGTCACCTCTGTCGATGGCATAGGCGTTTGCAATAACAATATTACCTTGTTCACTTAAGTGTTTATAAAAGGCACGATAATTAAACGGGCGTTTAAAAGTATCTCGAGTGGTGTAGTAGATGTTTTGCACATCCACAAATACCGCAATCTTGCTCATGAATGCAGCTTATTTCTTAATGAAGCTGTTTGATTCACTCGAGGCCTGCAAGATACATATCGGCCGCTTTCTCAGCAATCATGATGGTTGGGGCATTGGTGTTTCCACCAACTAGCCGAGGCATGACCGATGCGTCAACCACACTAAGATTGTTAATTCCGATAACTTTTAGGCTTTCATCAACAACCGCCATCTTGTCATCAACGCTACCCATCTTACAGGTGCCAGCGGGATGATAGACTGTCTCAGCGTTTTCTCTAATGAACTCTTCTATTTCCTCGTCTGTTTGCACAGTATCCCCAGGAATAGCCTCCCAACTCTGATTTTGTAAAGGCTTTGTTTGAGCAACACTTCGCGCCCACTTAAAACCCGCAATCATTGGCTGCATATCCTCTTCTTGTGAAAGGTAGTTTCCGTGAATATCACAAACAAGCTCACCGCTAGCCTCGCGTTTAAGCTTAATTTCACCGCGGCTTTTGGGGTAAAGGTTGCAAAAGTGAATGGTAAAACCATGACCCCAAGGCTTTGTTCTGCCGTGATCTATTAGCAAAGCAGGTAAAAAGTGAATTTGAATATCTGGTAACTTTTTGCTCGGATGGGATTTAATAAAGCCGCCACCTTCAGCAATGTTCGAACTTAGCATGCCACTTTTTGAGCGCCAATATTTAAGTGGCTCAAGAGCGTTTTTTAATAAGGATGTTATTGATAAGCCATATGAAGTTTTTCTGCTTTGGCGATAAAGAATTGTTGCATCCAAGTGGTCTTGAAGGTTTTTGCCAACCCCCGGTAAATCATGATGCACTTCAACATTTACTTCTTTGAGCTCATCTTTCGGGCCAATGCCCGAAGCCAGAAGCAATGCAGGCGAATGCACTGCACCAGCGCAAACAAATATATGTTGCGTAGCGGTGATTATCTGCTCTTTGCCGTCAATATTCACCTTTACGCCGGATACCTTTTTGTTCTCTAGAATTAACTCTTTTGCACTGGCGTTTGTGATAATTGTTAGGTTAGGGCGAGCCTTCACTTCGGGTGTTAAAAAGCCCTTCGCAGTGCTGCAGCGAGAACCGTTTTTGTGGCTAACTTGATATATACCTACGCCTTCTTGGCTAATGCCGTTGAAGTCAGGATTTTCTAAGTTGCCGATGTTTTTCGCGGCTTCAACGTATTCTTTGGTTAAAGGGTTAATATGTTTCAAGTCGCTAACATGTTGTGGACCGCCGCAACCATGCAGTCGCGAAATTCCGCGTGTATTATTTTCACTCTTTCGAAAGTAGGGCAGAACGCTATCCCAGTTCCACCCTTTGGCTCCAAGCGCTTCCCATTCGTCGTAATTTTCTTGATGGCCTCTGATATAACACATCGCATTGATGGAGCTTGAGCCGCCTAGAGTTTTCCCTCTAGGCCAGAATAATGAGCGGTTGTTTAAATGCTTTTCTGGGGCGGTATCGAGTTGGAAGTTAATTGACTTAAGCTCACTCATTAAAGCGAGGCCGAATGGAACATGAATAGCGGGGTGTTTATCTGGCGGACCAGCTTCTAAAAGACATACCTGTAGGTCAGGATTGGCGGATAAGCGATTTGCCAAAACACATCCAGCACTGCCGCCGCCAACAATCACAAGGTCATAACTTGCCATATTTCACTACATCCTTAAATCTGCGCAAACACCAAAAGCAGCATAATACTACAGCCCGAGTTTATTGGCGCAACAAAATCCGCAGTCTTGAATGAAGTTGTGTAACTATAATCCTAGGGGGGTGGTTTAGCGCCACTCTAATTCAATCACCAGCTTGTCGTCATCGGTATCGCTGCCGCACATCTCGTCGTAGGGCGTATTTTGTCTGAGCCAAACTTTATCGAAACTACGATTAGAAACTTGTTCTCGTATCTCAGCGATTGACTGAAATTGTCTGCTGTCGCGATATTCATCACGCAAATATTCAGTTGCATGGCTCTCGCCAATGCCTGCCAAATAAGTACCGCCTTCGATTGACTCAATGAAAAGATTCATCTTTTGCTCTCCTGATTGTGCATACAATTTGTAACAACATGCTCAGTAAAAAGATCAACCCACTTAGCTTTGCCACCATTTATTACGGCAAACAATCAGTCCAGCCTGCTCTAACTCAACTTTTAGTTGCTCTCTATCATCCATGTTTAAAAAGTCGCCAATCTCTAGTTTTTTACGGGCCTGACTAAGTGATATTCTCGGTAGATTCCAGCCCTCGTCAGCTTCCCAATAATACACATAGAGGTTGTCGCGCTGGAACTCATGGCGCTGCTCAACCCGTTTTCTGCCCCACTCAATGGTGACCTTTTGCCGATTGATACTGATCACCTGTTTGCTGTAGGTAAACATTGACACTTTGTACATAAGCAGTGCAAAAAGCCCTACCTCAAGCCCAGCAAAAGGTAGTACCACCCATGCGCCCATGAATGTCCAAGCGAGGGCAATTATCATGACCACAGCAACCATCACAGCAATAACCACTTTAGTGTGCTGCCAAGTTGCCGATCTATTTGGCGATAATGTAATAATAGTGCCATCGGATAGCGTTTCAGTAACTACCATTGCGCCAAACCTTATGTATAATCGCGTTGCGTTTTTGCAGATAACTCACGTTGAAATATCATCATCTTTATTAACAGGCTCTCATATTGATAACGCTAATAAGTACTTTTATCAACGAACACAAAGCCAAAGTTTTACTTCTTTTGGTATGGACTGTATTGCTGAGTGTCCAGCCTGATCTATCTAGTTTAATAATTGACTACGTTGGTTTTGTGTTTTTGGGTGTGTTGGGCGCAATTTTTGCAAATTCAACAGGCGCGGGCGGCGGGGTAGTATTTGTCCCCTTTTTCAATCATCTGTCTCTTTCGAGTCAAACCATAGTAGCCACTAGTTTCGCCATCCAATGTTGTGGCATGACGGCCGGTGCTTTAACTTGGTTCAGGTACTACAAGACAAATCATCTAAAGGACCCGCAGTGGTCGATGCTATCAAAAGGTTTGCTGACAACTGCACCGTGCTCGGTATTAGGAATATTAGTGGCGCAATTCTTATTCGGTCACTATACCGAGGCAGTTCAAGCCTCGCTGCATTTGTATTTTGGTTTATTCTCTATTGTATTAGCCCTTGCCATTTATGGCTCCATCCCTTTGATGAAACGCAGCGCCTTCATTACAAATTTCCTGATGTTTGATATTTTAGCGCTCGGCATTATTGCAGTGGGCGGTGGCGTTGTAACAGCATGGCTGTCGGTAGGAGTCGGTGAATTAGTGGCGGTTTATCTTATACTTAGGGGCTTCAATATTACCTTTGCGATTGCCTTGGCTGTTATACTAAGCGCAATGAGCGTGTGGTCAGCGATTGTGTATCACCTTGCTATCTCCCATGCAGTTTATTGGCAGATTGTTTTGTTTGCTGGAGCAGGGGCAATCGTGGGTGGGATTTTAGCTAAGCACGTAGTGCTGTTTTTCTCTCCCGCAAAACTTAAAATATTTTTTGCCTCTTGGGTCATGATAATGGGGCTCGCAGGCTTGCCCTTGTTTTCCTGATTTAATAAACACCTGACTTAAAAAATATAAAAACCGAGCACGAATAACAAAAGAGATTGAAATATGCGCTTATCAATAGTTTATGGATTTGACACCGCACCCACCGCTAACCGTTTTTTAAACGATGTTAATTCCCATCTGTCTTTGGATAATTGCAAAGCTAAGCTTTTTGACCGCGATAAGGTAAGAGTTTTCTATTCACTCGATAAAGACTCATACGATAATACTCTCTCATTACTCGACGATTTGAGTGCTGCCTATGAAGGTAGTGAAATAGAGGGCTAGCTGATTTTTTGCGTCAAAATATGCGCTAACAAGCTTAAGTTTTTCTTAAATACCACTCTTATTTGAATTCTAATTTTTGCTCTGATACAAGGATGCTATCTTCTATTAATTTTTACTTAAACTCTATGCCAGAGTCTTTTTAAGGAGTAAAAAGTGCGCTTTCCCATTACTAATTATGTCAAAATTGAAAGTCCAGCGTGGTCGAAAGATGCCACTATTTATCAGGTGAACACTCGTCAGTTTAGCGAACAAGGAAATTTTGATGGCGTAACTGAGCAGCTAGCGCGAATCAAAGCGTTGGGAAGCGATATAGTTTGGCTGATGCCCATACATGAAATTGGCCAAAAAAACAGGAAAGGCAGTTTAGGCAGCCCCTACGCAGTAAAAGACTTCTATTCAATTAATCCAGAGTTTGGCGACGCGACTAGCCTAAAAAAATTGGTCAACGCGGCCCATTCGCTCGGTTTAAAAGTGATTTTAGACTGGGTTCCTAATCACACGGCATGGGATAACCCTTTAGTGGAAAGTCATCCTCATTGGTATGCCAGAGACTATAAAGGCGATTTTAGACCCTCACCGTGGTGGGATTGGGACGATATTATCGAACTTGACTATAGCCATAGCGAACTGCGTGAATACATGATAGACGCGCTTTGTTATTGGGTGAAAGAGTTCGATATTGACGGTTATCGCTGCGATGTTGCTGGTTATGTCCCCAACGATTTTTGGCAGCAGGTGAGAGCCGAACTCATAAAACATAAAGACGTATTCATGCTGGCAGAGTGGGAAGACAGAGACATGCATGAATATGGCTTTGATATGACCTATGCATGGAGTTGGAATGAGGTGATGTTTGGCATAGCCGAAGGCGTGATGCCGCTCGATAAGCTGCGCAAATACTATTCATGGAATGAAAGGGCTTGGCCAAAAGAGGCCTATCGCATGACCTTTGTGAGCAATCATGACGAAAACGCATGGGAAGGTACGCCAGAGGAAAAGTTTGGGCCGATGCTCAATGGCGCAATAGCGCTGTCGGTTGTGGGCGAGGGCATGCCATTAATTCATAATGGGCAAGAGGCGGGAGAGTCTAAGCGACTGGCTTTTTTTGAGCGTGACCCCATAGACTGGCAAAACCATTTCATGAATGATTATTACCGTATGTTGTTAAGTGTCAGAAAGCAGCACAGTGCCCTTCATAACGGAAAGCATGGCGCCAGAATGCATCAAGTTCCAAATAGTCAAATGTCGCAAGTTTTTAGCTTTGTGCGGGAAGACAATCATAGCAAGTGGTTTTGTGTGTTTAATTTTTCATCAGACGCGGTGAGCGTAGATTTTAAAGAAGCGTTTTATGTGGATAAATACGACGCCCAAATTGATTCGCAAAACTGCCAGTATCAAATGTGCCACAGCAATTTTGAGTCTGGACAGAGCTTACAAATGAGCCCATGGGGCTTTAAAATATTTGTGAAACATTACGATGAAGAGGATTAATGCTATTGCTATGTTTGTGATAACATAAGTAAATTATGGCGCTGACTGTTCAGCGCCTCATGATCTTTGCCTCAAGCACAGTTTGTTCAAAATATGCTTTTTGCAAAGAGATGATAAACAAAAACAGGCCAAAACAAGAATGAGAACCTAGCCTTTCCATGACAGATATTCAGCCGCCTACAGTAAAACTTGTTGCTATTGCAAAAGACGAAGCCGCTTATTTGCCCGAATGGGTGTTTCATCATAAGCGCATGGGCTTTGATAAAATTGAAATCTATTACAACCGCACAACCGACAACTCCATTGAGATGCTAGAGTATTTGCAAAGCCAGTTTTCTGGCTTGAGCGCGTTCTCTATTGATTGGATTGATACCTGCCCAGTTAACGCGCAGTTCAATTTGCAATACATCGCCTATGCCAAAGCCTTTGAAGAAACGCGCCAGAAGCAAGATGCTGATTACGTGATGTTCTTGGACATAGACGAGTATTGGACGCCTAAGAACATGAGCACCTCAGTACAGCAGGTAATTAGTAAATACCCCAATGCCGATGCAATATCCTTTCAGTGGATAAATGAATATGGCCGAGACGAGAGCTTTGCAGCGCTTAATCAGGATGTGATTGGTAAAATAAATCCGCTGGTTAAAACGCTTATAAATATCAAAGCAAAAGTACTCAAACACGGATACCACATGCCTGAGCTCGCCTCGGGTAGTAAGCATATTATGATGGACGGCGATCCAGTTCGTTACGACGATAAACTTAAAGAGGGCATAGCCAAAGACATGTCGCACATGCGAGCCGTTATGGTTTTGCATCGCTTGTTCCGTTCACCCAAAGAATATGTGTCGCTTCTGCATCGAGGTAGGCCTTCAGATGAGGTTCAGCTTAAATTCAATCGTGGCGGATACAATTACGCCATGGGCAGAGAAGTAAAATACCCGCTGAGTGAGGCTCAGTTTGAAAATTATCGCAAAGCCTTAGACGGGTTTTTGGCTAAGCCTGAACTGAGTGTGATATTGAATAAGGCCCGTGATTTTGTCGCCAATCGCTATCAAAAAACCATGGACACGCTTAAAACCATTGCACCTAAAAACTTTCATGACATTGCGCGCATTTTTAGAGGGTGTAGCGAAGCTGAAATGAAGCAAGTGCATGATGCGTTTGCCTACTCTGAATTTATTAGAAACAACACCGACGTGGAAGAAATTATAGAAATTGCGAAAACGGTTGATACAAGTAACCGTGAGTTAGGGCAAATTTTTTGGCAACGGGCGAAGGAGCTCAGACCTCAAGGTCCGCTTATTTTACGTAAAATTGCCAAGTATGAGGCAGATAAGTTAGACGGCGTAGTGTTTGTTTCGCCGCCATCACAAGAGCAAAACTCTTGACCACATTTTGCATCGCGTCCCCGCACAAAAACGAATTATGGTACGACTATCGTTTGTACATAAATTTGAAAAAAGCCTTGGTTAATTTAGGCTTTGAGTACCGCGCAGCCTCACGCAATCGGATTTATTTTTTAGGTGCACCTGAGCGTCAATTTTATCCTGAAGTGGGCAAATTTGACCCATCTGCCAACAATATTGGATTGCTATATAGCCATGCCGAAAAGCTTAGCGATATAAGTAAGTTTTCGTCTTTGTTTGTGTGCAGTGATTTTGTTAAAGGGTATTTACAAGAGAAGTTTGGACAAGACTCTGATGAAAATAGCGTTAAAAACATGCAGGTTTTAGCACCATTTTCTTCACTTGTCCCAACACAAAAAAGCAAAGCGCGCTATAACTGCGACATCTCATTTATTGGCACACCTCGCATAAGGCCAATCGTAGAGGCCATTATTCCCATTGTTGAAAAGCATCAGCTGCGCTTTCATTTATTTGGGCCAAACTGGGAAGACTACCCGGGCAATGCCAGCGCAAAAGACTATTTTGTTGCCAGAAGTCTTCCCTACGAAGAAATCCCGATGCTGGCCAGAGGCAGCAAAATTTGCCTGATTGATCATCATCAAAGTATGAGCGAGATGGGCGCGGTAAGTCATAAATATGTAGACTTTGTAAGGGCTGGCGCCTTGGTAATATCTGATAATAACAAAGATGCTAAGAACGCTTATGCCGGTTTAACATTCGATAGTGAAACTCAACTTGAGGCACTTGTTCTTAGGTATTTGGAGCACGATGATTTGCGTCAGCAACAG
>CAYQMI010000029.1:0-5628 GCA_964418575.1 uncultured Glaciecola sp. | reverse complement strand
TTGATTGGTTTTGATGTTTAGTCGTAGCCCTTGCTTTTGTGAGCTTAGCTGCGCGGCTATGGCTGCATCTGAGTCGAGGACATAACAATGATCAAGTGGGTGATGAGACAAAAAGTCGCCTACTCTTGATAATGTGTTTAAGTTTACCATGTTGTCTACATGCTGTTTTTGCCCTGTGGGTACGCCTTGTCTGTTCACCTGTAAATAGTGGCTGGCGTTTACTTTCAACTGAAGGTCATCAATATCACTTTCGCCCATCGTAAAGTAGCTATGATTGCACATGTTAATGGGGGTAGGGCGGTCGCTTGTGGCCGAAAATTCAATTCTCAGGGTATTATCGTTTTCAAGAGTGTAAGTTACCGTAGCAATAATGTTTCCCGGAAAGCCTTGATCTAGGTGCGCTGATTCGAGGCAAAACACCGCACTGTCTTTTTGAAAGGTTTTTTTATGATAGTGCAGCTTCCATAGGCATTGCGAAAATCCACCCTTACCGCCGTGCAAGATATTTGAGCCTTCGTTCGCTGATAGTTTATATAACTCATTGCCCATTTTAAATTGCGCGTTGCCTATTCGATTGGCAACTCGACCACATGTGGCGCCTTTAAAGGCACTGTCAGTAAGAATGTCAGCGTCGCGACTGTCGTTAAGCGTGACTTCAATAAGTTGATTGCCGCGCGAGGGTACTTTAATCGAAAGCACTCTTGCGCCAAAGTCTGTTAACTCGACTAACATATTGTTGCGATTGCTTAATAGGATACGTTTAAGTTTAGTCATGCCTAGCACTTTTTTATCGGCGAGATATGGCAAGTAGATTACTTAGTATTTATCTTTATTGCATTTTTGTTTTTTTGTTTGATGATATGATTTACTCGTATTTCTAGCAGTCTATTAAGGTCTGAATATGCATATTGTTTGCTCTCAATGCGGCGCAATAAATCGAATTCCACAAGACAAACGCCTATTTTCAGCTAAGTGTGGCAAATGCTCTGGTGATGTATACACAGGTAGCCCAGTCAAATTGAATGACGCTGATTTTTTCAGGTATATAGAGAAAAACCATTTACCGATCATTGTAGATTTTTTTGCCGACTGGTGCGGCCCCTGTAAATCGATGGCACCGGTGTTTGCGTCGTTGGCAGCTGAGTCTGAAGGTTTGTTGTTCGCAAAAGTGGATACTGAGGCTTCGCAGCAAATCTCCTCTCAGGCAGGTATACGTTCTTTACCCACGCTTGTTTTCTTTCACCAAGGTGTTGAGGTTGATAGAGTATCGGGCGCTTTGCGAGAGCCTCAGTTGAAGCAGTGGATTATGCAGTGTCTTGGTAAACTGAAAAAAACGGGGTAAATTGACGAAGCATTATTTTACTTTGAATTCTCTTTGGCGGCAAGCAGCGCTAAAGCGGGCGTTAGACGTTCGATAATTGACTGGCGCTTGTGGTCCATTACCTGTCGTTGAGTTTCAATGATTGCAACGGCTGCTGTGAACGTACCGCTGCCGGTGGGCTTCCTGGGAAATAAAGTTGCCTCTCTCCTAAGCGACGCGATTGCTTATTGAGCTTTTAGTTTGACTTGGTTAAATGCCGCAAGCCATCCATATTTTATTAGATAAATGAACAGAATTAAAAATGCAAATAAACCAAGAGATAGCTGAAACAGACTGCCGTCAAACCCTACCGGAAAATACTTAGCTTGCCCGAAAAATGCTGATCCAGACGCTATGAAAAAGGACATACTCATACGCCAAAAATGCCTGACTGTCCGTTGGCGTTCAGATAGGGATTTTTGAACAATTACTTTTGCCTCACCGATAAACGCGATACAGCCAACAACAATGAACAACACATATGCCTTTGGTGGAGATCCATCAAATGAACCTTCAGTACTTTTTGAAGAAAGGAACATGAACCATGTGCCAAGAGAAGCAATGCTAAGCGCCACAACTAGCCCTAGTTTCTCTTGCATGCCAGACGTAAAATTCCGTCGTCTTGCTGTAGATACTCCTGATATCAATAAATAAAGGTCTAGGATGGCCGCGACAAAATTAGTGCTCTGCTGCGTTTCTAGAAATGGCGCTATTGCTCCACCTATTGCATAACAACTAAACATGGACCAGAAAAATGCCTTTCCGGCAGCTAGATGCACTGGGCTTCCTTTAACCACGATACTCGCAATGATAGCTGTCAAAATGCCGATAAATCCGGTTCCTATATGAGAGTAAAGAATCGCATTAGTTGAAAGATGAATTAGCCAATGAGCATCCGCTTAAATCTCCAATCTGGCTGCGAAAGCGAGGTTCGAAAACAAACTTACAGCAAGAAAAGCTGCTGAAAGGCTGAAAACTGAATAAAAGGTTGAACGGGTCATTTGTAACCTGTAAACAAAAGTCATTCAATTAGAATAACCAAGTTCGGAGTGTTGCAGTAGTTTTGAATTGTTTTTTGATATGTCTGAATTTACATTTCTGCAATGTCTTTTCGTCACACAACGGCTCGGATCGAAGCACGCTATTCGATTGAGCTCTAGGGCACTTTCAGTCATATATTTACGAATATTACTAAGACAACAAACACAGTGAAACTAAACAGCGGACCATCGAATTAATCATTAGTGTAGACTTGTGCGCTAGTATCCATGTTCTTGTGCAATACTCTAAGTATTAAGACCTCATTTTCTGCGATTTCATAAGCAATTAAATGGCTTCTGAACGGCATTAATCTAAATGTGGGTTTTACTGGGTACTCAGGATATCTGGCAGAATTTGAGCATAAAGAACGCATGGCTGTATCAAGCTCATCTAAATACAAGTCAGCGCTTGATACTCCCCACTCTTTGTTTCCATAAAGCCAAATATTGATTAAATCTTCGCTAGCAAGTTTACTTAAATTAATTTGCACTACATTTAAGCCCTGCGCTTAGCTTCTTTTTTTATGTCGTCGATGTTTAACTCACCGAAGATACCGCTATCCCTGCCTGCTTGCACTGCTGCCTGAAGTATTTGAGCTTTTAATGTGGAATATTCTTTACTAGATAGCAATACACCTTGCTCTTTACCATTACGAGTTATTGATACTGGCTCAGATTGAGCGTTCATCAACAATTCACCAAAAGAGTTTTTGGCTTCTGTAGCTGTGATTACTTTCATTTGTTTTCCTCCAATTGCCCCTTTTAGATAATATTAGCTGATTTAGCTAAAATGAACAAACTTATCGAGGCTTGAAGCCTTTTTTAAATATCTAATCCTTCCGATACTTCGAATGCGTCTTCTACTTCAACACCTAGATAGCGGACTGTACTTTCGAGTTTTGCATGACCGAGTAATACTTGGCACACTCGAATATTCTTCGTCTTTTTATAAATCAGTGATGGCTTAGTCCGTCGAATGCAGTGTGTGCTATAAAGATTTGAGTCAAGACCAATTGAATCAATCCATTCTTTTACAATGCGCTGATATTGTCTTGTTGAAAGGTGATAGACCTTATTTTTTCGCGATTGAAATAAATAATCATTAAAGGCCAGTGTTTTGTCCTTAATGTATTCAGCTAAAATTTCACGAGTAGGTTTAGTGTTCTCAAATTGCACTGGTCTGCCCGTTTTCTGTTGCCCCTGCTTGTTACAAAAGACGCATCGCAAGACTTTGAATAGAAACACCGTAAGCGACATCTTTCACTTTAAGCTTTAAAAGGTCGATACCCCTGAGCTTGCTAAAACAAGATGACTGAATTGTTACAAAACTTTGCTAAATTGAAAGACTCAGTGGATAACGTT
The DNA here is from genome assembly GCA_964418575.1 of uncultured Glaciecola sp. Lineage (GTDB taxonomy): Bacteria > Pseudomonadota > Gammaproteobacteria > Enterobacterales > Alteromonadaceae > Glaciecola. The sequence goes on along the minus strand of CAYQMI010000029.1, from coordinate 1,866 downwards.
GATTTTACGGCTTTCCAATACATCTTTCATATGCAATCAAGATTAGATGAGCACCCTACTATGGACTACATTTTTTATTTTGTTTCAGGGTTCAGTTTACTATGTTGCGCTCACCTGATTATGTAGACAAGAATCGAGCGCAAACAAAATAATGCAAAATTAGTCTTTATTGTTGAACCAACCAGCAAACAACAGGGTGACTTTATATGCATTATTAAAAGTGATGGTAACTCTGTTTGTGGCTATCGCGGGTTCAAGGTTGTTGCCACGAAGAAATCAAGATGAGGCCGGAAGGTAAAGCACCGCACCTGATTTAATAACAACGTCGTCAATATGCCCGTTTTTTTGTTTAACAACGACATGCAAATGGGTACGCTTTCCAGGATGTGTAATGTGTCCAACTTGAGCTTCGGTACTGTAAATGCCAGCAATACCGACTTGTATGTTTTGTTTATTAAACTTCTTTTTAGCTGCTCGGTGCAGTTTCATTGAGTGCGGAAGCACGTCGGATTTAAAAATCACGTGATAGGTAAGCGACTCAACTTCTCCCTCGATTTTGAAAGGAAAACCGGCTTCTAGATCTATCCCGTTGAGCTTAGCTTGGTTTGCAACAAACTCTTCGATTTTCGATAGGCCTTTGAGATTTGAGTTAATTGGGATTTTCTTCCAATCACGCGCATAGCCAAGCCCCAAAAAGATTGCCTGTTTGTTATCACGCGGTGCAGCAATATCTTCTCCTTTTTCATTCAAAGTAGAAACAAAAAGGTTTCCATTGTAAAGCGTGACCTCGCCTTTAAGGTTTTCCACCGGTCCCACACCAACAAAGCCACTTTGAGTGGGAAGTTGATCAAGCGACACACGACCCGACAAATCGTTTTGTTGGAACATGTTAAGTCTTGAACCAATCATGCACACACCGTAATCAACCCGCTTCTCCAGAATTGGTGCGCACTCATCGTTATTGGCGGCCATTGTAGTAATGCTAGATAACGCAAGTGACAGACCAATCAATAAACCCTTCATCATTTCTCCGTTAACAACACTGGTGCCTAGGTGTAACAAATATCCAATTGCAGTATCTATAGACGCCGAAACGCTGTAGCACTTAAATACAGAATTCGAAGCTAATGCAATTGATATCATGTATCAAAAGAGCACCGTTAAGATAGCAGTTTAAATGTATAAATCCTCAAGTATAAGGCCGTAGATCATGTGGCCAAATTTAGTGGAGTATAAGATGAACAAACACTATATTCTATTCTTTGTTACAGCTGTCTTTTTGGTGGCTTGATTCATTCAAAAAGATGTTTGTGGTGATATTTGTAAAACTTAGGTCTGTTAGTGTCTAATGTGAACAGTCCTTTGTAACTGAAACCTTAGAAGTGGCGCACAACAAGTCCTCGCCGCAAAACAGATTTTGCTAGTATCGCTGTTTATCTATAACCCGAAATTGAAATCGTGTTGAATTTTGAAGTCGTTTGCAGACTTTTCGACAAGTGGTGCACGCAAAGGTGGTAATAGAGACGCAGCAGGTGTTGAATTTGGATATTTCTTATCTAAATGTGCCAGTATTTTTCGAATTACGACCTTATCTATGATGCAGGCAATTATGGTTACAGTGTGCTTTTGGCATTTTTCGCATCTCGCGCGCCGGTCATCCGGTAATATCAATATTGAAAACACGTTCTTACTCGCTGGTTACCGGACTCTGTGCCCAACTCATATCCCTAGCATGGTAAGGTTTACTTAATCCCTTATCGTCTAGATTGATAAGGTTTGGGCTATCACGTGCCCGCTCTTTGGTTATTAATAAGGTAACTGACAGGACTTTCTATCGAGTTACCTTTTTCATCATCGTTTATTGAT
>CAYQMI010000028.1:21867-34165 GCA_964418575.1 uncultured Glaciecola sp. | reverse complement strand
ACTTAGGCGGACTAGGTGACAAAGTCACAGTAAAATCAGGTTATGCTCGCAACTTTTTGTTCCCAAAAGGTAAAGCAGTACCTGCAACTAAAGCAAACGTTGAAAAGTTTGAAGCACGTCGTGCAGAGCTTGAAGCTAAAATCGCTCAAGATTTAGCTGACGCACAAGCCCGCGCTGATAAACTTAACGCACTAGACACTGTAGTAATTGCCGCTCCTGCTGGAGACGAAGGTAAATTATTCGGTTCTGTTGGCACACGTGATATCGCTGATGCAATCACTGCTGCTGGTGTTGAAGTTGCTAAAGCCGAAGTGAAGTTACCTACTGGTACACTTCGCGACACTGGCGAATACGAAATTGATGTACAAGTGCACGCAGACGTTATGGCTGCTGTTAAACTTCAGATTATTGCTGAAGCTTAATAAGCACATTGCTTACATTTTAAAAACCCGCTTGGTTAATTAGCTAAGCGGGTTTTTTTTGTGTCTCCAATTTTTAATAGTGTCAATACATAAGAGCAACTATTAAGCAAACCCATGCAAATTAATCAAAAATATAAATAGGGCTGATAGGTGAAGTTGTCTATTATACTCAAACTTTTATTTGTTTGATTAGGATTCATCATGAAAGAAGCTGTTATAGTCTCAACTGCAAGAACGCCTATTGGTCGCGCTTATCGCGGCGCTTTTAATAATACAAAATCACCCACGCTAACCGCTCATGCCATCAAGCATGCGGTAGAACGAAGTGGTGTGGAAGGCGCGATGATTGATGATGTGATCATCGGTTCGGTACTTAACGCAGGAAGCGCAGGCGGCAATATCGCGCGCTTAGCTACATTAGCCGCTGGTTTGCCGAATACCGTATCGGGTCAAACGATAGACCGTCAGTGTTCTTCTGGTTTGATGGCAATATCAACTGCCGCAAAGCAAATTATTGTGGATGGAATGGACGTAGTGGTTGCCGGCGGCCAAGACAACATCAGTGAAGTGCAGCAAAAGTACTTTGAATGGGCCGGTCAGAGCATGGATAAAAATGTCACCGCTCATGAAAAGCATGCATATATGCCTATGTTGTACACCGCCGAACATGTGGCTAAAACCTACAATATTTCACGCGATGCGCAAGACGAGTACGCTTTAAGCTCGCAACAACGCACCGCTGCTGCGCAAGCGGCTGGCAAATTCGACGACGAAATTGTGCCAATTACCACTACAAAAGGGGTAATGAACAAAGAAACCAAAGAAGTCAGTTTTGAAGAGGTGACTTTAACTAAAGATGAAGGAAACCGTCCTTCAACTGTATTGACCGACCTACAGGGGCTAAAACCAGTTGTAGATGGAGGTTTGATTACAGCAGGAAATGCTTCACAACTTTCAGACGGTGCATCAGCCTGTGTAGTGATGGAGTCTAAAATGGCGGAGCAACGCGGCCTAGAGCCTTTAGGTATTTATCGCGGTATGGCAGTGGCGGGTAATGCACCGGAAGAAATGGGGATAGGCCCAATCTATGCAATTCCTAAACTGTTAAAGCTACATGGTTTATCAATCAATGATATTGGCCTTTGGGAGCTAAACGAAGCCTTCGCTTGTCAGGCATTATACTGCCGCGACAAATTAGGTATTGATCCTGAGGTTTACAACGTAAATGGTGGAGCCATCAGTATTGGTCACCCATACGGCATGACTGGCGCTCGCACAACAGGGCATGCACTTATTGAAGGTAAACGTCGTGGTGTGAAATACGTAGTGGTTAGTATGTGCATCGGCGGCGGGATGGGCGCGGCAGGCCTGTTCGAAATAGCATAATATTGTAATCATCAACAATATCCACGCTTGAGCCGAGCGTGGATTTCCCCTAGTATCGACGTACTCGCTGTTTTAAGAAGTCTCTATGCTCCGTTCAGAAATATCCTCGATTTTAAATCTATTGAGCATCGTAAGTAATTCAGAATATGTTTTTGCTTTTAGCGAAGATGACTCAAGTATTTTCATGCCTGAACAATTAATCGATACTGATTTTGGCAAAAATATTGCCACAATTGAGCTGGGCAATATTCAAAGTCAATTTGCTTCAAACGACCACAGCACAGAGCATGCCGACTTACTGCAAGCTTTGAGCAACGACACCCTTGGCGAGCAATACTGCTTGTATGTTAGCAATACTTCCTTACTGGAAATACAGGATGAAGCGCCGGAGCAAGAAAGTGAAAATCAACTGCCGAATGTATCTATTGGCATTTTTGCCGCCCCAAATACCTCTTGGACTAAACAACAGCTAGCGGGTATTAAAAGCATACTGAACTTGCTAAAGAAAAGGGCGAAAGAAGACTATAAAATTGAGCGAGAGGTGATAATCAAAGACCTCAAGCGCTCGAATAAAGATCTTGATAACTTTGCTTACGTTGCCTCTCATGACCTAAAAGCACCATTAAACGTAATCAAGCGCTTGGTGTCGTGGGTAATGGAAGATTGCGCCGATATTCTGCCGCAAGACAGTGTAGAAAACTTAGAGCTTGTGATGAGCAGAGCCAATCGCATGGAGCAGCTGCTTCAAGATTTATTGGCGTATTCGCGCATCGGTAAAGATTACCAAGAGGCAAGTGAAATCAATGTAAAGAGCAAGGTAGTTGAGCTACTTTCGCTGATTGATTTGCCTATGGGCTTTACTGTGAAATGTGATGATATCGAAGTTAAAGTACCAGAAGTGCCTTTTGGCGTAGTTCTGCTAAACTTAATAGCAAATGCCATAAAGCATCATGATTCAGGCAACGCTAGCATAGAAATAAAAGTGCGCCGTAATCAGACTGCAAATGTAATTACCGTAATGGACGATGGGCCAGGTATTTCGCCAGATAATCGTGCGAAAATTTTTGACTTGTTTGAAACGCTCCAACCTAGAGACGAAATTGAAGGCTCGGGCATGGGATTAAGTGTTGTCAAACGTCTGGTAGAGCATTATGGTGGATATATTAAAGTTGATGAAAATCGTCCTCGCGGCACCAAGTTTATTGTGTATTGGCCCTTTGCCAATATGGCTCGTCAGGTACTTACTAAGCTAAGTGACTGATGCAGTTGAGTAGATAATAGAACACAGGTAATTTGGCAGCGGTTTGTTGTAGCATGAATTTTAAAAGAGTAGCTGGCATGGAAATGAGACGACGTCTTGATGTACTGTTAGTCGATGATGACTTTGCGGATCGTAAAATTATTCGCAGAACCATCGCTGAAAACGCCTACGACGTAAACGTGGTAGAAGCGACATCAGTTGCTCAAGGTCTTGAAAAACTCAAACTGCAAAGCTTTGACGTCATTTTGCTTGATTATAAAATGCCAAATGGAAATGGCATAGAAATGGTCGAGAATTTGCGAGCAAGGGCTGATTTAGGCAGCGTTGCTATTGTCATGATGAGCGCTTCAGACAGTGATGAACTTGCGGTAGCCTGCTTAGAAGCCGGTGCCCAAGATTTTATCTTAAAATCAGAGTTGCAAAAGCTTAATCTTCAGCGCGCAATTGTGCATGCACAAAAGCGTTTTGAGCTAGAACACAAACTCCATCAAAACTATCTCGATGTAAAACACATCGCAGAAAAAGATCCTCTAACGGGTTTGTCAAATCGCCATCACTTTAATCAACTTATGTCGCTGCTCATACAAGACGATGCAAGCACTCGCGTTGATGTTGCCTTAATTCTGCTCGACTTAGATAACTTTAAATTTGTGAATGACTCTTTAGGGCACGACGCGGGCGATCGCTTGTTAATTGAGTTTTCGACGCGCATCAAAAATCTCCTGCGCCGTCATGAAGGCTTTGCGCGCTTGGGCGGAGACGAATTTGCGATCATATTAACCGGCATCAAAACGCCAGAGCAAGTGGCGCAAGTGGCACAACGCATTCATCAGGCACTACTTGGCACTATTCAAATCAACGAAAACCAGCTTTCTTGCAACGCTAGTGTTGGTGCTGCCATGTTTCCCCTGCACGCAAGAAATAAAGACGAACTGGTTAAGTTTGCCGATGTAGCGATGTATGCAGCAAAACGAGCCGGCAAGGGACAAATTAAAGTATATGACGAACAGATGCACCGCGAGTTTAGTCGCCAGTACGATATTCAAGTGGGTTTAAAAAAGCATCTTGTTGATGCTAGTTTTGATATGCATTTTCAGCCGGTTGTTGATTTGCATTCAGGCAAACATATTGGCTATGAAGCGCTTATTCGATGGCCTGAAATGATTAATAGTTTCATGCCCGACGAATTTATTCCGGTTGCTGAAAAAAACAATGATATTCACGCCATTGGCGAATGGGTGATTGACCGGGCAATTCGGCAAATGGCGACTTGGCAGAAAAGCGGTAACTTTGAGCAGTTTATTGCTATCAATATTTCGCCAATTCAGCTTCAAAGCAATAAGCTAACTCAGTTCATTATTGAGCGGGCTGAGTATTATCATGTAAAGCCTGAAAGCATTGTGCTCGAAATCACCGAAACTGCCTTATTTGAGCAACAGATGGCAATTAAGAACTCCATTGAAACGCTCTCAAGTCTTGGTTTTAAAATTTCATTGGATGACTTTGGTGTAGGCTATTCATCTATCTCGCATCTAATTAACTATCCTATTGATATCGTTAAGCTCGACAAATCCCTGTTTAAGATGGACGAAAGTGAAGAAAAGCGTTTAGCGATTTTTGAGGCTTTGGCAAGCATGCTAAAACACCTAAATATGATCGTAGTTGCCGAAGGCATTGAGACCGAAGAGCATTTAGCACTTTGCAAAAGTTTAAATATTGATCATGGGCAAGGCTTCTTTTTTGCGCGCCCAGCCGATGCAAAGCAAATTGAGATTACATTGCCCGAAAGCGCGTAGATTGCACTTCACAGCTTTCACTGGACAGTCTGTTGTTCCAAAAAGTGTGCTTTTGCTAATTTATAGTTTAAGGACAACGACACACTTTGAATCAAAAGATTGAGCATACGAAAAATTGAACGCTTTTTACCATAATTTCAGATTTAATGATGCCTAATCTAGTGAAAAATTATGCTACTTGCGAATTCCTTGTTTTCAGCGCTAAGCCTTACAACACCTGCATCGATAAAAAACTATACAAATCAAATTAGCAGTCGATACCAAGCTATGCGTATAGCTTTTATTATCACATCATGACCTTTGAATCTCTTCGCCGACTTTACGAGCCGCCCGAATCTGTTGGCCCAGACGAACGCTCTGTTTACTATTTAGTCATTCTGGGCGGATGGATGGGGCTGATTATCCATGCTGCGCTCCTCATTTTATTCTTTGTTCAATCAGTCAACACGATGGCATGGGTGAACGTTGGTAGTATTTTTGCGTGGTTGTATTATTTGCACTTGGCTTACCGCACAAAATTACGCCCAGCAGTCTACGTTGCTTGCCTCGAAATGACCGTTCATGCCACTTTCGCTGCGGCGGTTTTAGGCACGCAATATGGCATGCATTATTATCTTATTTCTATTGCCGGCTTGTTAGCGGTTAATACGAAATTAAATCAACGCCGCGGTTGGCTACTCAGCGCGTTTTGTTTGCTGCTTTTAATCGCCTTGTATTACATTCACCCGAACGCGACTGACGTAGTTATTTTTCCTGAATATATCAAACATATTTATTTATTCTTTTTGATGACGGCATGCACACCAGTAGTGTTTGGAATTTTAATCATGAGAGATGAGTATATTCGTCAGCGCACTAAGCTTGAGCATATAGCAAACCACGATATTCTGACCGGCTTACACAACAGGCGCTACTTCTACCAATTTCTTGATGACAAAAAACTTCTGGCTGATAAAAACGATACGCCGTTTTTTATTGCCATCACCGATATTGATAAATTCAAGTCAGTGAACGATAGCTTTGGTCACGATACCGGTGATGAGGTACTCAAAGAAATTTCAGCTTTGCTTCTTGATGGTCTACATCGCTCTGATGACGTCGCACGTTGGGGGGGCGAGGAGTTTATGCTGTATATTGAAGCGAAGAGTTTTGAGGCGGCGATATTACGCGTAGATTCTATTCGCGTAGCGATATCAGACGCTCGTTTCAGCCGCAAACAACTTGCCGTTACTTCTAGCTTTGGCTTGGTAATGGTTAACAAGGAAGAGTCAGTAAATAGCGCGGTAAAACGCGCAGACGCACTATTATACAAGGCAAAGCAGAACGGGCGTAACAGAATAGAAACCTCAGTAAGCTGAAGTCCGTTTATATAGTTTAGTACAGTGTTATTTTAGAAGAAATTACGACTGCTTCGTCATCAATCTCGTAAAACACGAACTCTTGCGTATAATTTGCACCATTTATCTCGGCTGTATCACCTAAAGAAAATACTTCATCCCCTAGTATTTCGAGCACCTTTTCTTGGCTGTCATATTGTTCAATGGCGTTGAACTTCCACGTTAATTTGTGCTGATCAGTTTTTAATGGATTTTCTATGAAGTGAACGGAATTTACAGAGTTACCCAACATTTCTACAAATATGTGACCGCCGTACCACCGCAAAGTTTTTGTCTTGCTGATCCTGCCTTCACCAATCATGCTGGTCTTTGCCGCATCGATATCAAAAACCTCAGATTCACCCTGCATGTAGGCCGATAGATGATCTTTTAATATAGAACTGGGCGGAGTCAGAGAAAATACGGGAACTTGAAAGCCCGTTGCTATTAATCTAAAGCCTGCTGGAATGATTTGAGTAGCATTTTTGTTATCGGCGTCTGCCTCAGGAGTAAAGTCAATTGAAAGCCGCGATGACTCTGTGTCATATCGCAAAACATTGTTTTTAAAAATGCCTCGAGTAGCTTGACTGTGAGCGGAAACAACGTCGGCATTGACCGACCTGTACCTAACGAGCAAATCATTCAATTGCCATGCTACATCGTCGAATCTTTCGTCGAAGGCCAATAAGTTACTTAACTCAGATGATATCCATGGCGCCTCGGTGCTCAGGTAAACGAGCTCTTGGTTTTTAAGTATTAGCCATAAGCTTCGGCCATAAGCCAATAGTTGGTGTTGCTCATCTGCAAGCACTGAAAATGTTGGGGTACCGAGAAGCTGTTCGACTTGTTCATTTGAATCACCAATGCGAAGCCCATAAGCTCCCTTTTGAACGCTTATGCTGTAGTCATTAATTTGGGTAATTATTCTTTTGTTTACGTCAATTGGCTTGAGCGTGTATGAATGACCGCCAAAACTGCCTAGGCTTAAGCTTTTTTGCGCCTTACCCAAAGCATTATAAGGACTAAGCTTCTCTTCGTTTTTTGAATCTTCTTCACACTGACGAATGAATTCAGCTTGATAGCTAAGGGTGTTGTACCTTGAAGAGTTGAAGTTGGTAGATTTAGTCGCGCTAGGGTCAACTATAAGCAGATCTCGGTCGGTTAGTATTAAAGCATCGGCACCTTGTGCTTGCGCCTGTGCTATCAGTGAACTCAAAATACGTTGAGTTTGTTTTTCTACGTCATCGTTATCTAGAGCGGCTCCTGCTTTTCCTAGATTGCGGGTAGCCGTTGCGGTATCCAATATTTGATACTCGCATCGAGGATAGGCATCTAAAATAGGAGGTAAATTTTGCGCAACAGCGACTCCGCTATTAAATAGAGCAATCAGAGCGGCAGAGAAGTAAGCATTTTTCATCATGCTCATACACTTACACTTATCTCATTGTTGCGCAACATTACTTTTCCTATTCGTCCACCTTTGACGATGCTTGTTTCTGTGGGATAAAAACTCTTATGCCACACAAAGAAACAATGGTGAACAATCCGATCAACAGTCCCGCCCAAGGTTCAAACAAACTAAAAGCCATTGCGGTAATTACCATTGCGCCTCTTTCAGTGGCGTCTGTGACAAGTGCGAGTGCCAGCGTGGCGCATGCGAAAGCAGTTAAAATTAGCGTGACGGCTAGCGCTACCGGTAATAGTGGCTCTAGTAAGGTAACCAATGGTAAAAAAATGAATAAGAAGGGTAAACCGAAAGCGTAAAAGCTACCAATGCTGTCGAAAATAGAGTCAACTTTGTCTCGACCTTGCGCCCAGCGTTTAAGCAAAATCACCTGAATACCGGTCCATAAAACCCCTTGGGTACTGAAAAACGGAGCGATAATCCCCATCATTATATTTCTTATGCCGGTCGCCATGTGAGCGCGGCTGCCGTTAAGTTCAAGCACTTCATCGCTGCGCGATTTTTGCGCTTGTTCAATCATTTCGTTGCCGGTAACTACATCACCAAAAAATAAAATGTAGGTAATCAAGGCGAGAGGAAAAGACGCAAGAAAGGTTTCAAGCGGTGGCCAGCCAATAGCGAAGGGGGAAGCTTTGTCCCACAAAGACGCAGTTGAGCCTGCAACGTCAAGAATTTCCCAGCGAATGTTGTAATCAAACTCACCAGTAAAGTAGCCAACTGTACCTGCGATAATAAAGCCAGGAAGCAGACCAAAGCCTAGAAGTTTTGCTAACCAGCGTTTGTCTAGCGCAATTGCTTGTAAGGGCTTAGAAAATGCAAAAATCAAACATATCACGACCCCAAGCGTGCCTGCGATAGGGGCTGATTGAAACACATTTGCTGCATCACCGTCTTTTGTGACGCGTAAAAATGCTGCAATAGCTGCCCCCAGTATGATGCCGCCTTTAAATACATTAGGCACTACTTTGATTAGCTTAGCCCCGAGCCCCGTGACCCCTAACACAATGAGAATAAATGCGAAGTTTAAAGACAAAGCAGTCATCGCTTGAAATTGAGAGGCATGTTCGCCTAAATAGGCGGGGGCAGTAATAAAAGCGACAACGAAAGGAATAGCAGGAGTGAGCCAGCCTGGTGCATAAGGGTCGCCAAAAAACATCCAGGAGAAAGAAATAAGCAGGCTATGAAACATAGCCATAGTAACGGCTTCTTCAAAACTCAGGCCAAGCAAAGCCATAAAGTATGGAACAAGTGCCAAACCAGTTGCGCCGGCAACCGCCAGACCCTGCAACATGTCTGACATTGAAAATCGTAAGTGAACAAGAGGGATCCGCATAGTAAACGGTCCCCACTTAAAACCGGGTTGAACTTCGCCTTCGGGTCTTTTTGCTAGCATATTATTATTCTCGTTTTAATGCTCTAAGCAAAATAAAGCGCTTTAAAAGCAACTTCAGTTTGTTAGTTTCATCGTTAGTATTGATTATTCTTAAAGCATTATTACACTATTTTTTACAAAAAAGACCCAAATTATTTACATTTTAACTTATCCCTTAAAATCATTTTTATTTATCCAAACATATCCTGTTTAACCAGCACTCGCCTAAGTTTATCCTGCCACTCTGGGGCAAGCCCCGGTGTATGCAGCGCATCTTCGATTTGGTTTTTGCTAAAATGAATGCCCTCAGGTGCTTTGCTGATATGCATCAGGCTTCTTATACAGACCGGTTGTTCGTTGCGTTCAATTAATTGAATGGTGTCGCCCGTTTGAATTTTTCCCTCTTGCAGAACGCGGAAGTACCAACCCGTGATCCCTTTTTCAAGAATATATAAATCAATTTTCTTCTGCCCATATCGATGGTTGATTTTAGAGCAGGGGGCACGCGGGGAACTGACTTGTAGTAGCGTTTCACCAACGGCATATACATCGCCAATAAACACATTTTCGTCATGCATATCGGGTGCGCTAATATTTTCACCAATGCTTCCTGGAACAAAGGAGTCGCTTAGCTTAGTAAAGTGTTTGGTTAATGTTTCATAGCCTGAAAGAGAGAATTGATGCAGGGCCATTTGCGGACCACCGTGGAGCTTTTTATTACCTTGTTCGTCTTCTAGTGCGCCGTCTGTAAGCACATTTAGAGTAGAGTGAGGTAATTTAATAATGCTGCTTGGTGAATTATTAGGACCAAAAGCTTGGGGCTTGCCTGCAAAAAGACCGGTGACTTTCATAGCTATACTTATTTTTGTAGGGAGTTTGTTTGTATAGTAAATGCAGATTCGATACTGAGCAAATGCGAGTGACGCAGCAATAAATTGAAATAATTATTTAAATAAAAAGAACGTATGTAAACCTTTGCGTAATTTGCTGCGACTCATAAGATAAGACAGGCAACAAGACCTTGATAAACCGAAAACTACTGTTATAAGAAACGGTGTTTGTTGAGCGCACACGGCAAGTGTAACAAGAGAGACTATGTACGAAACATGCAACACAAAACATGGCTAATACATTGAGCGCAACAACACATAGCGCTTACAAAGACTCAGACGCTGCGCAGTTGGACGAAAATATAGTTCTTGCGAAAAACGGCGACTTGAGAGCATTTAAATGGATTTATGATAGCCATATCACGATGGTATATGGTTTGTGCTTTCGTTTATGTGCTGATAAAGCTCAAGCTGAAGATGCCACTCAAGAAGTGTTTATTCAGCTCTGGCAAAAGCTGCATAATTTTGAACACCAGAGTAAGTTTTCTACTTGGTTACACAGCGTCGCTAGCAATGTTTGTATTTCATATATTCGCAAGCAAAAAGCGTGGTGGCAGCGCATGTTTTCAATATCTGAAGAGCAAAGAGAGCTGCAGCACGACTCTGGTCAGATGGATGTTTCACGTATTGAAAGCCTGATTACTAAGCTACCGGAGCGTACCAGAATTGTATTTGTGCTTTACGCCATTGAAGGTTACAGACATGAGCAAATCGCAGAAATGTTAGGCATTACAAGCAGTACCAGTAAAGTACAGTTTCATCGGGCGAGAGCTTTGCTTGAGGAGTGGATTGATGAGCAGTAAACATACGCAAAAAAACGAGCAGGCAAGTTTTGATAATGGGCACAACGAAGAAAATAGCGCCAAAGCCATGCTTGATGTTGAAATTGCGAATTTGCAAAGAGATAAATCACCCGATTCAGATTTGTGGCAGGGCGTTGAATTTACAATCGTATCGAGCTTGCAGAACAAAACTCTTAGCACTCAAGCAAGAAAAGGGCATGGAAGGTGGTATCTAGCGCTAGCAGCGAGCGTGTGTTTTTGTGCACTAATGGCTTCTGTGCTTCTAACGCACAATAGCAATGGGCAAGGGCAGGCTTTAATAGCTCAGTTAAGCACAGCGCATCATGCACAAAAACAGGCGATGTTGGCCAGTTTTCAAGACACTCCCGCGACAACCATGAACTGGCAAGAGCAGCTTAAAGACCTAGATGAAGCAGAAGCGGCGATAAAGCTTGCCTTGGAGCAAGCACCCAATAATCCAGCTTTGATCAATATGCTGAAACACGTGTATCAGCAACAACTTACCATTATTGAGCGAGTGCATGCACCTGCTTGGCAAAAAATTTAGGAGCACACCATGTTAATCACAAATTATGTAAAAGCGGCAGTTGCCATTGTTTCACTCTCAAGCGCATTTGTGTTTGCGGGCGAAAAAGTTGAGCAGAGCCTTGATGCTGCATCAGACAGTCTAGTGCAAATTGAACACACCAACGGAAAGGCAAAAATTGTAGGTTGGGACAATGCGCAAGTCTCAGTATCGGGTGAACTTGGTGACGATACCGATGAGTTTATATTTGAGCGAAACGGCAAATCGGTAGAGGTGAGAGTAGAAGTTAAATCATCTAAGCGTTGGAATTTGTGGAACAATGACAGCATAGACGGCGATGATTTAGTAATTTATGTGCCTCAAGGCAGCCGCGTGGAATACAGCAGTACCAACGCTGATGTGGAGATTGAGAACGTGCAGGGCAGTAACGATATTGAAGTTGTTAACGGCGACATCAACATAAGTAATGTATCGGGGCGCACCAACCTTGAATCGGTAAATGGCAGTATTTCTGCACAAGGCGTGCGTGGTGAAGTGTCTGTTGAAACGGTAAACGGCAACATTGAGTTAGAACAAATCGAAGGCAGCGCGATAGAAGCGGGCTCGGTAAATGGTGATGTGAGCGTGACCAGTTCAGCCGAAGAGGTGAATGCTGAAACGGTGAATGGAGAGTTGCAGTTTGCTTTAGGCGCTGTATCGTTTGTTGATGCTCAGTCGGTAAATGGCAGCATTGATTTAAGCATGAGTTTAAAATCGGGCGCTGTGGTTAAAGCAAGCTCAGTTGGGGGCCGGGTAGAACTTAATTTACCCGCGGATGTTGCAGCCAAATTTGATATTGAATCACATGCCGGCGGCAGTATCCGTAACAATTTAAGTAAAGACAAAGTTCAAGAAGCGGAGTACGGACCAAGAGAGTGGTTGAGCTTTACTACCGGCAGCCCCGATGCGACGGTTGATATTACTACTGTGAATGGCTCAATAGTTCTTTCATCACGTTAGCG
>CAYQMI010000028.1:0-21767 GCA_964418575.1 uncultured Glaciecola sp. | reverse complement strand
AATCACACATTATTTAAAACACAAATCAGTCGAGACAAACGTCTTTCGATCATCCATAATACTTCCCCATTTTAAAAATAGTTAGATTGACGTGGCGCAACCAAACTCAGACCCAATCGAAAAACTCAACATCCCACCGCATAGTATCGAAGCTGAGCAGTCGGTGCTTGGTAGTTTGATGATATCTCCAGATGCATGGGACAAGGTTGCAGACGTACTCATTGAGAGTGACTTTTACAATCGCTCTCATCGCATCATATATGCTTCTATAATACGCCTGATTAATGCCAATCAATCGGTCGATACGGTTACGGTCAAAGACGAGCTTAGTCTGCATAATCAGCTAGAAGATGCAGGTGGGTTTGTATATCTCATTGAGCTTGCTAAAAACACACCGAGCGCATCAAATATTGGTGCTTATGCTCACAGCATTCGCGAAAAAGCCATAGTCAGGGAGCTGATTGGTGTAGCCCACGATATCGCAGAAGTAGGTTTTAATCCTGAAGGACGCGATAGTAAAGATGTACTGGATTTTGCAGAAACTAAAGTATTTGAAATCGCTGAAAAGCGCACTGCTGCTGGTGAAGGTCCTGTTGATGTTAAAAGTGTACTCAAAAAGACAGTCGACCGACTCGATGAACTTGTTAAACAGGATAACGAAGTTACCGGTGTATCAACCGGTTTTAACGATTTAGATAAAAAAACCAGTGGTCTGCAGCGTTCAGACTTAATCATTGTGGCTGCACGTCCTTCGATGGGCAAAACTACCTTTGCGATGAACCTTTGCGAAAACGCTATGATGATGCAAGACAAACCGGTTTTGGTGTTTAGTCTTGAGATGCCGGCTGAGCAAATCATGATGAGGATGCTCGCCTCGTTAAGCCGTGTTGACCAAACCAAAATTCGTACCGCCAAGCTCGACGATACCGATTGGGTAAAGCTTCAGCAGACCATGCAAAACCTGCACAAAAGAGACAACCTATTTATTGATGATAGTTCAGGTCTTACGCCTATGGAGCTTCGCACAAGGGCGCGTAAGCTGGCCAGGGAGAAAGGCGGCATAGCAATGATCATGATAGATTACTTGCAGTTGATGCGCGTGCCGAGTTTGTCTGATAATCGTACGCTAGAGATTGCAGAAATTTCGCGCTCCTTAAAAGCCTTAGCAAAGGAGCTTCAAGTGCCGGTAGTCGCACTATCGCAGCTAAACCGTGGACTAGAGCAACGTAGTGACAAACGCCCAATTAACTCAGACTTGCGTGAATCTGGCTCCATAGAGCAAGACGCCGACCTTATTATGTTTATTTATCGGGATGAGGTTTATCATGAAAACAGTGAATATAAAGGTATTGCTGAAATCATAATTGGTAAGCAGCGTAACGGCCCTATTGGTACTTCACGTTTAACCTTCCAAGGACAGTTTTCGCGCTTTGATAATTACGCGGGCCCTGAATTCACCGACGATTACTAAGCGTATTCGCGCAAATCTTTAATTTAACTAACATTGCATAAAAAAATCCGAAGCCATGGCTTCGGATTTTTAATGATAAGGACTTAAAAAATAAAGAGCCTAGACTAATAGGCTCTTTTATACCTTACTTGCTAACGCTTTCTTCAATTACCGCTGAAACTTTCGCTTCAGTGCGGCGATTTAAGCGATGCGCTTCTGCAGTGTTCTCAGTGAACTTCAAGCGTGTTTCGCCGTAGCCAATTGCGCTTAAGCGGTCTGCTGAGATACCGTACTCTTCAATCAGTAGGTCTTTGATTGCTTCAGCACGTTTTTGCGATAACATCTGGTTGTACTCTTCAGTACCAACAGCTGAAGTGTGACCTTCAATCGACGCGTTAACACTTGGGTAGCGCTTCATGAAATCAACAAACTCCAAGATCATTTCTGATGCAGGGTTGTCGACTACACTACTGTTATTGGCAAACAATACGTCAAGTTCAACGAATATTTCAGTTTCTTCGAAGATGCTACATCCAACCGCATCTACACGGTCGGTAGAAGGCGTGTTGGCACATTCGTCAATGCTGTCGGCAACGCCATCGCCGTCGGAATCTTTAAATGCGCAACCTCTGGCATCTACTTCAACACCCGCTGGTGTACGAGGGCATTGGTCAACGTCATTGAGCACGCCGTCATTATCCATATCATTGCTACAGCCTGTTGCATCAACCATTGTCCCTGCAGGTGTATTAGGGCAGCGGTCTACTGCGTCATAAACGCCGTCACCATCAGAATCAGGCTGAGAACGAGCAGCAGGAGTATTTAGACCGAATACATACGCCATACCAAGCTTTAAACTAAACTCATTATAGCCTTGGCCAAAATCGTAATAAGTTGCAGCTTCGGTAATTACACGCCAGTTTTCGCTGGTCTTCCAATGTTTACCTATACCTAAACTGGCCATGCGATAGCTGTCTCTGAGGGACTGCTCACGGATACCACCAAATAAATATGCAGCGTCATCTTCTAAGAAGTACATCATGTCGGCGCCAAGCATCGTGCCGTCGTCGGCTAAGGATGAGCGGTTGTTATCGTCGTTGTTTATGAGTACGCGACCCAACTCAAAACGAATCGCCCAAGACGGGTCAAATCTAAAGCCCATCTCTGCACCAAAGCCTTTACCTTCGTCAAGGCCGCCTACTGGCTCTGGTTTTTCAGAGTCAGCGTTGTAGTATTGCGCAAAACCACCAACCCAGTTTTCGTAGGGAGGTGCGTCTTGTGCGACTGCATTTGTTATGCATGCTGCAAAAACAGCTGATGCTAGCGCTAGTTTCTTCATGGTGTGTACATCCTTTTGGCAGAATAGTTATTGTACTAAGGTTATGTGACCTAAGTGTGTGTTTTATAAAGCGTTCACTTATCGAAACAAATTTCTAAATAAGCAATTCCATGCGAGCTAGTAAAGGTCATTAACATTTTTGGCCCTTCTACTTTATGCTGTATTTTGTGCTTTGAACCAGACACAACAACAGGTGTAGCCATTTCAAATTGATAACCTTTCTCAGAAAGGTGGGCTTTAGCGCCACCGCATACCATGTTGGTCATTTCACCCACCATGTCACTCACTTCTTCGGTGATTTCTGTTATTTCTTCTGCGAGCATGTTATGCATGATAGCAAGAGATAGCTTTTTATCAAACGAGATTGCCATAGAACCGCGTATTTGCGGGCCTACCATTCCAATAATGGCAGAAACCTCTCCCCATCGTGCATCACTTTCGCTACTGCTATTATCTTGTTTTAATTCAATTTTCGCCATCGTTGATAAAACATTGGACAGAGCCTCAGAGAATGCGCCCATAATAACTATGCTATTCATTGCTCTAGGCTCCTTGGCAATTTCGGCACACGCCATGCGCTTCAATAGTTTGAGTCATGATCTCAAAGTCATTTTCTTTTGCCTGCGCTTCGAGTGTGTCTTTGACACCTTGCGATTGTATTTCTTGTACGTCACCGCAGCTGTCACAGATTAAAAATTGCACCGGATGAGAGCAGCCAAAGTGATGGCAAGCTTTAAATGTATTGTTTGATTCAACTTTGTGAACCAGCCCCAAATCTAAGAAAAAATCGAGCGCACGATATACCGTGGGCGGTTTTGCGTTGTCTTCTACTGCCCTAAGCTTATCGAGCAGATCATAAGCGCCGATAGAAGAGTCTTCGTTCAATAAAATCTCGTATACGCGAGCGCGCAAAGGCGTAAACCGAACTCCCTGCTGTTCACAGTAATCCTTAGCCTTGTTGAATATACCTTGTTTATTTTTGGATAAAGCAATAGACAAGCAATGTCATCCTATTAAAGCTGGGCATTCGCCGTTAATACGTGAAGTATACCATTGCTTTATTTGTGAACAAGGAGCAAAACACGTAAAGTCCACTGCACAAAACAAATCTGACGAGTAAAATAGGAAAAAACACGACAAATGTCATCTATCCTTCCATTTATCTTTTCCGAAAATCAATGGCTAGTGCCCACCGAAGCTGACCTTTCCATTGGCCTTGCAGCGCTAAAAGATATTAACCTTCAGCATTTTTCTGCTTACGAGCATCAGCATGTCAGAATTGCCAGCAGCATTCACGGTGAGCACCTTGTTATCGATATGCAGCAAGAGCAACATGGGCACGAGGCGTATCACCTATTAAGCATAAGAGAGGCCCTCGCTATTTTACCCGCTGATGAGTTTTCGCATCTTGCGCAAGCTTGGCAATACGCTATTTTTCTGCGCGACCATAAATACTGCGGTAGATGCGGTTCTACTATGCAACAAGTTACATGGGAAATGGCAATGCATTGTCATCGCTGCGGCCATCGTGTTTATCCGCGCGTATCGCCGTGCATTATCGTGGCGGTTCGCCGCGACGAAAAAATATTGCTGGCCCAGGGCGTGAGGCACAAGAGCGCTGGGTTTTTCTCCACATTAGCAGGTTTTGTAGAAAGTGCAGAAACGCTTGAAAATGCAGTGCATCGCGAAGTAAAAGAAGAAGTGGGTATTGAGGTTAAAAATCTTGAATACTTTGGCAGCCAGCCCTGGCCTTTCCCGCATTCTTTGATGGTAGGCTACTTAGCAGAGTATGAGAGCGGTGATCTCGTTTTACAAGAGAACGAGATTGCAAGCGCCGACTGGTTTGATATAGATGCCTTACCTAAAATACCACCAAAGTTATCAATAGCAGGGCATTTAATAGAAGAAACTGTAAAAAGAATACAGCAAGGAAAAGCCAAATAGCGTATTATTTACACTTTGGTTTGTTAGGTTATTCCTGCAAAATTTAGCACCGATTAAGAGAGTAAAGTTTAATAATGAGTCAGCTTAAAAACGATCGCTACATACGCGCACTTTTAAAACAACCTGTAGATATGACCCCCGTTTGGATGATGCGCCAAGCTGGCCGCTATTTGCCAGAATATAAAGCGGTTCGCCGTGATGCCGGTGACTTTATGGCGGTATGTACAAACCCTGAGCTGGCCTGTGAAGTAACACTGCAACCTTTGCGCCGCTTTAAATTAGATGCCGCTATTTTATTTTCAGATATCCTAACTATCCCAGATGCGATGGGTTTAGGTTTGTATTTTGAAACCGGAGAAGGCCCTAAGTTCCAACATCCTATCGCTAATCAAAGAGACGTTGAAAATTTACCTATACCTGATCCAGAGCTGGGTTTAGGCTACGTAATGGATGCGGTGCGCACTATTCGCAAAAACTTAAAAGGTGAAGTGCCCTTAATTGGTTTTTCTGGAAGTCCTTGGACTTTGGCTACCTATATGGTTGAAGGCGGCTCAAGCAAGGCCTTCACTAAAATTAAAAAAATGGCTTTTAGCGACCCTAAAACGCTTCACTTGCTTCTCGACAAGCTCGCCGACTCGGTGATTTTATATCTTAATGCTCAAATTGCCGCTGGTGCTCAGTCGGTCATGGTATTTGATACTTGGGGCGGTGTGCTGTCTCCACGCGACTACAAGCTGTTCTCACTGCAATACATGGAAAAAATTGTTGCAGGCCTTACTCGTGAGTACGAAGGGCAGCGTATTCCAGTTACTCTATTTACTAAAAACGGTGGCCAGTGGTTAGAAGCCATCGCCGCAACAGGTTGTGATGCACTTGGCCTCGATTGGACTATCGACATTGCCGATGCGAAAGCGCGAGTGGGTGACAAAGTCGCCTTGCAAGGCAATATGGACCCCTCAGTATTGTATGCGCCCAAAGAACGCATCGAGCAAGAAGTATCAGATATTCTTGCAGGATTTGGTCACGGTGAAGGGCACGTATTTAATCTTGGCCACGGCATTCATCTGGATGTACCGCCTGAAAATGCAGGCTATTTTGTTGATGCTGTGCATGAGTTTTCGAAGCAATATCATAAATAGTCACTGCGCTTGAAACGCGTAACTCTTTATTCCTAATTTAAATGACCGAGACACTTTCTTAACTTCAGTATCTCGGTCATTTTTTATGCGTCTCTTGGCAAACCTTTTCTGACAATTCTAACTAAGCGTGCTTGTTGTCTTGTGATATCTAACACGTCGATGCTTTCGTTTTTAGGCGTCATATCTGCCTTTTGTACCCTTAACTTTTGATGTTGTTGTGTAAGAGCCCATTGATAATGCTCGGTTAGTATTGGATCTTGAGTATTTTCTAATGCTTGCTTTAATGCATGTGTAATATCGGCGCTAAAAGCCGCATTGCCTAAAGCTATGGAAATATTTCGACGCCATTTGCTTATGCCGATTCGGCGAATCGGCGAGCCTTCGGTGTTGCTCAAAAACTCATCTTCCGTCCAAAGAAACAGTTCAAGTAAATCAGCGTTGATAAGATGCGAGCGCGGCGTAAAGTCTGATTCCTGTGTGGTATCAACATCACGGTTATAAGGACATACAAGCTGACAGTCATCGCAGCCGTATATACGGTTGCCCATAGCAGAGCGAAATTCTTCAGCTATGCTGCCTTCGTGCTCAATGGTCAAATAAGAGATACAGCGCTTAGCATCGACTTTATAGGGGGCGACGATTGCCTGAGTGGGACATATAGATATACAGGCATTGCAGCTTCCACATTCCGCAGAGACTGGGCTATCTACAGGCAATGGGATATTGACAAATAGCTCTCCTAAAAAGAACCAAGAACCCGCTTCTTTGTTTAGTGTAAGTGAGTGCTTACCTGTCCATCCAATACCCGCTTTTTCTGCGATGGCATGCTCTAAAACGGGTGCCGAATCAACAAATGGTCGATATTCTAAGGTCTCGCAATGTGCTTTAATTTTTTCTGCGAGTTGCTTCAGGCGCTTGCGCATCAACTTATGATAGTCGCGACCTAATGCATAGCGGCTAATGTATGCTTTGCTGTTTTGTTCTAAATTATTAGCAAAGGAAGCGTTTTCTGGTAAATAATTCATACGAACGCTGATCACCCGAAGTGTACCAGGCACAAGCTGCTCTGGATGCAGGCGTTTTTCAATATTTCTCTCAAAAAACGACATCTGACCGTGGTATCCTTTGTCAATCCATTCAAGCAAGGCCTGATGATGTTGAGATAAGTCAATATCTGCTATACCAAGTTCTTGAAATCCTAGTGATTTCCCCCAAGCCTTGATATGGTTTGCTAAGAGCTGAAAATCAATTGAATGCACCTAAGGACCTAGACTCATGTTGGTAAAAAACGCTAAGCCCAGTTTAACACAAAAACTTTACCGGGCAGACCAAGTTAGAAAGCATGAACAACAAGCTGCGCAAGACGCAGGAATAGATATGTTCGCTTTGATGCAGCGAGCCGGTGAAGCAGTATTTAAGCAGTCGGTGGAACTGATTCCAAACGTTGATAACTACTTGGTACTTGTAGGTATTGGTCATAATGCTGGCGACGGATATATCAGTGCAGTAAAAGCCGCAAAAGCAGGTAAAAATGTCACCGTCTGCGCGGTGGAGCCAGAGCGAGAGGTGGAAGGCGATGTAGCGCGAGCCAAAGCACTTTGGTTAGATGTCAGTGGCGCAAGCGTTGAAGCTTTCACAGAAAAGCACCTTGAAAGGGCAGAGGTTGTTATAGATGGTCTGCTTGGCACCGGTATTAACGGACTGGTGAGAACCGAATTTGCCGCAGTTATCGAGGCTGTGAATGCCTCAGGTTTACCGGTTGTGAGTATAGATGTACCTAGCGGCCTATGCGGTAATACAGGTGAATCACTTGGTTACACAATAGAAGCGGATGTCACGGTTACTTTCATTGGTATTAAACTTGGACTGACCACTGGTTCAGGTAAACAGTTTTGCGGAAAATTAGTATTTGAAGAGCTCGGTGTTGGCAAAGCGTTTTCAAAAATTGCCCGTAGTGACGCGACAGCACTGGATATAAAACACTTTAAAGGTCTCGCTCCTCGCCCGGTAAATTCTCATAAGGGTAACCATGGTCGTTTGCTGTGTGTTGGCGGTAACTCGGGTATGTCGGGCGCAATTCGTATGACTTCTGAAGCAGCCCTTCGCTCTGGTGCAGGAATGGTTAAAGTGTTTGCCCATGAGGATTCGCGTATTCAAATTTGCGCCGGTAGACCGGAACTTATGGTAGTAAGTTCTGGTCTAGATAATGCCCTAGAATGGGCTGATTCAGTGGTAATTGGGCCGGGGCTAGGTACGGATGATTGGGCAAAGGCAACTTTCAATCAAGTGATGGAATATTGCCAGCACAACCCTAAGCCGATTGTTGTTGATGCTGATGCGCTTAATTTAAAGGCAGTGAACACAAGCTTTGTTGCCTTATCAGACTGCATCATTACGCCGCACTCGGGTGAAGCTTCCCGATTGCTGAATGTATCGATTGAAGAGATTGAAGGAAATCGCTTCAACTATGCACGCCAATGTGCGTCTCGCTATGATGCCACCTGCGTACTTAAAGGCGCTGGCAGTATTGTCGACAATCAGAAGCACTCTTGGGTATGCCGACATGGCAACCCTGGCATGGCGACTGCAGGCATGGGCGATGTCCTTACGGGTATTTTAGGTGCCTTAATTGCGCAGGGTTTAGATACAGATATGGCCTGTCAATTTGGTGTGTCTTTGCACGCCAAAGCGGGGGATATTGTAGCTGAACGCTTTGGTCAACGAGGCTTACTTGCAAGTGACTTATTTGAAACGGTAAGAGAACTTATAAACGAATGACAAAAATACAGCAATACTGTGTAAATGAGTTAGCCACCGAGCAATTGGCTAAACAATTTGCCTCAGCTCTAGCAGCTGGCGATTTAGGCGGCACAGTTATTTATTTAGAAGGTGATTTGGGGGCCGGAAAAACAACATTTAGCCGTGTATTTTTGCATGCTTTAGGGCATGTAGGCAGTGTAAAAAGTCCAACCTACACACTTGTGGAACCCTATCAAATAAATGGGATAGACGTGTTCCATTTTGATTTATATCGCTTGGCAGATCCTGAAGAACTTGAGTTTATGGGCATCCGAGATTATTTTACTGACACTAGCTTGTGTTTAATAGAATGGCCTGAAAAGGGCTTTGGTTTATTACCTTCTCCTGATGTGCTGATAAAGATTCACTATGAAAATGAAGGCAGAGGCTTTATATTAGAAGGGCGTTCTGAGCGCGCTGTTAGCCGCTTAGAAAGTATGAAGTTACTTGGAGTATAAGAGCAAAGCATGAATTTTTACACGAAACATCCACTGCGATTTTTCATGTGTCTGTTGTTGGCAATATCTTTTGCCCCCTGTGTATTTGCTAACAATAGCTTTCAAGCTAGCCGTTTTTCACAAAGCGACGACACATCCCGTGTAGTTTTAGAATTCAGCTCTGAACCCGAATTTACCTATTTTTCTCTAAACAACCCTAACCGTTTGGTGGTTGATTTAGTGGGGGTTAAGAACAACTTTTCTTTTGATGACCTGTCACTTGGCAGCAGTGCGGTTCGCAAGGTTAGGCACTCAACGCCTAAAACGCCAAACGATACGCGACTAGTCGTTGAAACCTCCAAAAAGCTCAATGCAACATTATATACAGTGCCAGCATCTTCAAGCGCAGGTCATCGTTTAGTGATTGAATTAGTTGACCCTAATCCGCCGCAAGAGCAGCTCATTGTTAATAGTGCAGCCCCGAACCGAGACAAAGACATTATTGTTGTGGTAGACGCAGGCCACGGCGGTGTTGACCCAGGCTCTATCGGTCCGGCAGGTACTTACGAGAAGCGCATTACATTAAGCATCGCCAAAATGCTGGAGTCTCGGATTAACAAAGAGCCGGGTATGCGAGCAGTGATGACACGAAGCGGTGATTATTATATTTCCCCTAACGACCGCCCCAAAGTGGCTGCGAAGGCCAATGCAGATTTACTGATATCTATTCATGCTGATGCATTCAGTACGCCTCAACCAAGAGGTGGCTCGGTTTGGGTCTTATCTAAAGGTAGAGCCGACAGTGAATTAGGTCGCTTGCTCGAGCAGACAGAAAGAAGTTCTGAGTTGTTAGGCGCCGCAGCTGATGTAATTGAAGATAGAGATACTGAGCGCTACTTCGCTGAAACAATATTGAATATGTCGATGGATTTGTTTCGGGCCAGCAGTTATGAGCTGAGTAATGGCATGATTGGCGAGATGAAACAAGTAACCAAAATGCACAAAAGAACCCCTCAGAGCGCAAGCTTCGCGGTGTTAACTGCACCAGAAACACCCTCTATATTGGTAGAGGTAGGATTCATTTCAAACCCGCAAGAAGAGAAAAATCTGCTTTGGCAAGCGCATCGTGAGCGCCTTGCAGATGCTATGTTTACCTCCATTAAAGCCTTTTTTAGAAAAACACCGCCTGATGGCACCTTGTGGGCGCAGTGGAAGCAAAACGCACCACAACAGCATAAAGTTGCCAGCGGAGAGTCTTTGTCGCTACTTGCACAGCGCTATGGCGTAACCGTTACCCGTCTTAAGTCAGAAAACAACCTCTCGTCAGATCTTGTGCGCATCGGACAAGTATTAACGATCCCAAGCTCTTAGCATGGCCGAGACTTCTAAAATCATGTCTAGCATTCAATTGCTCCCTGCTCAATTAGCTAACCAAATTGCTGCTGGCGAGGTGGTAGAGCGCCCGGCTTCTGTTGTGAAAGAGTTAGTTGAAAACAGTATAGATGCGGGCGCAGACAGCATTCATATTGAGATTGACCAAGGCGGGCACAAACGCATTCTTATTAGAGATACCGGCTGTGGTATCGCCAAAGATGAACTGACTTTAGCCCTTAGTCGTCATGCCACAAGTAAAATACGCGATATTGATGATTTGGAGTGCATCAGTAGCATGGGCTTTCGTGGCGAGGCTTTGGCAAGTATTAGCTCAGTCAGTCGTTTAAACCTAACTTCGCGGCCCGAGCAGCAAAGCGAAGCATGGCAAGCGCAGGCACAGGGCATGGATATGGCGGTAAGCGTCACTCCTGCCGCGCATCCTTTTGGTACGTCTATTGAAGTCTTAGATTTGTTTTTTAATACGCCCGCGCGCAGAAAGTTTTTGCGGGCACAAAAAACTGAGTTTCAACACATTGAGCAAATAGTCCGGCGTATTGCTTTGGCCCATCCACATATTGGATTTTTGCTAAAACACAACGGTAAACTGATTTTCAAATATGATGCGGGTGATTTGCAAAAGCGAGTGCTCGCGATTTGTGGCAATAACTTTGTGTCACGCGCGGCTGTTATTGATTATCAGCAAGAGAATATAAAGCTTAAGGGTTGGTGTTCAAAAATAGGTGAAGCTTGGCCTACCAACGATCAGCAGTATATCTTTGTGAATCAGCGCATGATTCGAGACAAATTAGTTCTGCACGCTATTCGTCAAGCCTATGAAGGCATGCTCCCTGACAGCCAATTTCCTGCTTATATTCTATTTTTGACATTACCCGCACAAGATATGGATATAAACGTTCATCCAGCTAAGCATGAAGTGCGCTTTCATCAATCTCGACAGGTTCACGATGTGATTTTTCAGGCGATTAGCCAAGCGCTTGTCACCGCGCAGGCCTTAATTGAGGCTGCGACTCCTGCTTCAGCAGAGGCAGAAGGCTTTAACGCTACTTCAGGCAATGCGCATGGCCTTGCTCAGCAAGCGGCACCAGACCGGACTAAGCAAGTACCCAGCCAAACGCAAGCGCCAAATCATGACTATATTCGACCTTTACAAAGTGCATCACCTAGTAGTCAGCCGCATTCACCATCTGCCTTTAGCCCAAGTGAAATAAGACGACACTCGAGCACTTCTGGTAACAGAACGACTCATTCGGGTGGCGGGTATCGCGCAAACACCGCAAATGTTGCCGAGGCAGGGCATAACTATCAAAACCTAATGAGTTCACAGGGCGATAAGCGTGAGCAAAAGCCTTACCTTATTTTAGGTAATTATCTTTTGATACAGCAAGACGAGCGCTTAAGTGCACTTCCCATAGGAGCTGTTTTCGCGAGTAACTTTGCACAAAGCCTAAAAAGCGGCAGCATCAGCCAGCCCCTGTTAATGCCAGTTTCGATTGCGCGAGAGCAAGCGAGCGACAACAATGCTATTGATTTTTTGCGCGAGCTTGGCTGTGTGATTGATAGCGCTCATCAAAAATATATTCTCAAAGAAGTGCCGAGCGCCCTAAGGGCTCTGCCGTGGGCGCACTTGTTTGGCAAAATAATGCTGTTAACCGCCAGTATAAAAGATGCCAAGCACTGTATTGAAATAATAGCCAATATCTATCTCGACGTTGCCCCACCGCCTGCCGCTCATATTCAAAGCACCTTTGAGAGTATTGGCAAAGACACCCTAGTAAAATTATTAGACGAACATGGCAGAGCAATCAAGGCTTCTGCACTCATAGAACTGATTGAAAGTAGCGCTCCTATATCAGGTGATGCCAATACAATTCATAAAGTGTTGTAGTTTAATGAAATCAGTTGCAAGTCAAACAAAACCAGTCATTTGTATTATGGGAGCCACTGCAACTGGCAAAACCGCATTAGCGGTTGAACTGGCGAAGGCAGTCAAGGGTGAGGTGATTAGTGTTGATTCGGCGCTAATTTATAAAGATATGAATATCGGCACTGCTAAGCCAGATGCAGAGGAAATGCAGGGCATAAAACATCATCTTATTGACATTTGTACGCCCGAGCAGAGCTATTCCGTTGCGCAATTTAAACAAGATGCTGTGGCGTGTATTGATGAGATATTACAAAGAGATAAGCTTCCTATATTAGCAGGGGGCACCATGATGTATTTCAATGCTCTGCACAGAGGTTTATCGAATATTCCCAATGCTAATCCAGAGGTCAGGCAGGAGGTTCAGGCTTTAATAGCAAAACAGGGCTTAGAATATGTACACAAGCAATTACAAAAAGTGGATGCTGTTAGCGCGAATAAAATTCACCCCAACGACCCTCAGCGTTTGACTCGGGCATTGGAAGTGTATTTAAGCACTAACAAACCACTGTCAGACTGGCAAAAGGAAAAAGCCCCACCACTCCCCTACGACTTTCGTAATTTTGCGCTAGTGCCTGAAAACCGCGCTCAACTGCATGAAAGAATCGCGCTTCGTTTTGAGCTTATGCTGCAGCAAGGTTTGGTAGACGAAGTAAAAAGCATCCTAAAAAAATATTCTGTAAATCCAGATTTACCCTCCATGCGTAGTGTAGGATATAGACAAGTGTTAGAGTACCTTGCTGGTGCTTATGACCAGACCTCGATGATTGAAAAAGGGATTGCCGCAACTAGACAACTCGCAAAGCGGCAAATTACTTGGCTTAGAGGTTGGGAAAACACAATTTTTCTTGATATAAATCAGGATGATTCTTTACAAAGAATATTACGCACACTGGAGTAAAAGTAAGTGTTACTCCCGAATATTTTGTTGTACACTGGGCGACCAGGCATGAGTAAAACACTTAAATAATAATAACTAAGGATGTCTAATGGCTAAAGGTCAGTCTTTACAAGACCCATTTTTAAACGCACTAAGAAAGGAACGTATCCCGGTTTCAATCTACTTGGTGAACGGCATCAAACTGCAAGGGCAAGTAGAATCCTTCGATCAATTTGTTGTTTTGCTTAAAAATACCGTCAGCCAAATGGTTTACAAGCATGCGATTTCGACTGTGGTGCCATCTCGCGCATTCACTATGCCGACCAATCACGGTGACGGCGAATCTCAAGACTAATATTGGAGTAATTTTTTGTTTGATCGCTTTGAAGCCGGTGAAAACGCCGTACTAGTTCATATAGATTTTTCAGACGAGCAGAACAAAGAAGACATACAAGAACTACAAATGCTAGTCTCATCTGCTGGTGTGAATCAAGCAGGCATCATAACTGCGTCTCGCAATTCACCGTCAGCTAAGTATTTTATTGGTTCCGGCAAAGCCCAAGAAATCGCCGATACGGTGAAAAGTCTTGAGGCAGACGTCGTAATCTTCAATCATTCATTATCTCCCTCGCAAGAGCGTAATCTCGAAGCTTTAATTAAATGCCGAGTGCTTGACCGAACCAGTTTGATCCTCGATATATTTGCACAAAGAGCGCGTACCCACGAAGGCAAACTCCAGGTTGAATTAGCTCAACTGAAGCACATCTCAACGCGCCTTATTCGAGGGTGGACTCACTTAGAACGACAAAAAGGTGGTATAGGTTTACGAGGCCCAGGTGAAACTCAACTCGAAACCGATAGACGATTATTAAGAGCTCGTATTAAGGCGATTTTGAAACGATTAGCGCGTGTTCAAAAGCAGCGAGAGCAGGGCAGGCGTTCGCGCAAGCGTGCTGAAATTCCTACCGTGTCTTTGGTGGGCTATACGAATGCAGGCAAATCGACCTTGTTTAATACAATTACTGATGCCAGTGTTTACGCCGCTGACCAACTGTTCGCAACGCTTGACCCCACTTTACGCAAGGTCGAGTTAGACGAGGTTGGTTCTGCAATTTTGGCTGATACCGTTGGTTTCATTCGACATTTACCACATGATTTAGTCGCTGCATTTAAAGCGACACTGCAAGAAACGCAAGAAGCCGACTTGCTGCTACACGTTGTTGATTATGCCGACGCGCAATACCGTGAGAACATGGATCAGGTTAATGAGGTATTGACTGAGATAGAAGCCAACGAAGTCCCACAGCTAATCATTTGCAACAAAATTGATCGCCTTGAAAATGTTGAAGCTAAAATTGACCGAGACCAAGAAGGTCGTCCGATTAGAGTTTGGCTTTCAGCTCAACAGGGCATAGGCATTGATTTATTGAAAAAAGCCCTCACTGAATGTTTAAGAAAATCAATGGTGAGTCACACCTTGAGGATCCCGCCTAATGAGGGGCGCTTGCGGGGAATGCTGTATGAACTAAACTGCATCACCGAGCAAAGCTATTCAGAAGAGGGCGATTGGATGGTGGATATCAAGATGTTAACCGCCGATTGGAATCGGATCGACAAGAAGGTTGAACACAAACTAAGCGAGTTTGTTGTTCACTAAAAGGTCGTGACTAAATATGTTTACAACTATATTTACCTCAGGGTAAAACTATTCGTAGCAAGAACTAGTATATTAACTAGAATCTGTAATTTCGGAGTATGAGTATGGCTTGGAATGAGCCGGGTGGTAATGACAACAAAAACGACCCGTGGAAAAATCGTGGAAACAAAGACCAAGGTCCCCCCGATTTAGATGATGTATTGAAAAACTTGTTTGGTAAATTTGGCAAGGGCGGCAGTGGTTCTGGCGGCTCGGGTGCGAATTTTACAGGCAAGGGTATCGGTATCGTAGTTATTTTAGCCATTGTTATTTATGTGCTAAGCGGCTTTTACACTATCAAAGAAGCAGAGCGCGGTGTGATTTTGCGCTTTGGTGAGTTTCATGCTTTAGCCCAGCCGGGTCTGCAGTGGAAACTCACATTCATCGACAGCGTCATACCGGTTAACGTGCAGTCTATTCGTAACCAAGCCTCGTCAGGCTCTATGCTGACCGAAGACGAAAACATGGTAAGCGTTGAAATGGAAGTTCAGTATCGTGTATTCGACCCAGAGCAATGGGTATTTGCGGTGGTTAATCCAGAGCAAAGCTTAAGTCAGGCTTTTGACAGTGCCATTCGTTATGTAGTGGGTCATTCACGCATGGACGAAGTATTAACAGAAGGTCGTGAAGTCGCTCGTCAAGAGGTGTTAGAAGAACTTCAAGGTATTATCGCGCCGTACAACATGGGTGTTGATATTATTGATTTGAACTTTACAAACGCACGTCCACCTGAACAGGTAAGAGCTGCATTCGATGACGCAATTGCTGCACAGGAAGATGAGCAACGATTCATTCGAGAGGCTGAAGCATACCAGCGTGCCATTGAGCCAGAAGCTCGTGGACGAGTAAACCGTATGAACGAAGAAGCTCAAGCTTATAAAGAACGTTCGGTACTCGAAGCCCAGGGTGAAGTTGCTCGATTTGAAGAACTGCTCCCTCAATACGTAGCTGCGCCAGAGGTAACACGTCAGCGTATTTACCTTGAAACACTTGAGAGTGTATTTGGAAACACTAGTAAAATCATGGTGGATACTGAAGGTGGCGGTAATATTATGTATCTTCCGCTTGATAAGATAATGGAACAGCGAGATACATCACGCCAGTCCATGAGTCGTAACTCAACCAGTTTTGAAGAAATTCGTGACAGCGTGAATAACAGCAATATTGCACCTGTGTTAAACAATAATTCGCGCGATAGCTCGGGCAGGCAGGGGAGAAACTAAATGAAAAATATGATTGCGATTATAGTAGTTGTACTTGCTATTTTAGGCTTCAGCTCGATATTTGTAGTTTCTGAAGGCACACGTGCCATCGTGATTACTTTCGGTAAAGTGGGTCAAAATGCAGACGGTTCTACGAAAGTGTACGAACCAGGCGTTCATTTGAAAATACCTTTCTTCGACCGCGTGCAACGTTTAGATGCTCGAATTCAAACGATTGACGAGCGCGCTGACCGTTTCGTTACTGTAGAGAAAGAAGATTTGATTGTTGACTCCTATGTTAAATGGAGAATTCAGGACTTTGGTCGCTACTGGTTGTCTACGGGCGGCAATACCGACCAAGCAGAGATTCTACTTAAGCAAAAAGTAAACAACGGTCTGCGTTCTGAATTTGGTACTCGAACCATACAACAAATCGTATCAGGTGAGCGTAGTGAGTTAATGGACCAAGCCATGATTCAAGCTTCGAGCAGCTCCAACGAGCTTGGGGTTGAAATCATCGATGTTCGCGTGAAGCAAATAAACTTGCCGCAAGAAATCAGTAACTCGATTTTTGAACGGATGCGCGCTGAGCGCGCTGCAGCCGCAAGAGAGTATCGTTCAGAGGGTCAAGAGCAAGCTGAAATCATTCGCGCAAACGTAGATGCGAAAGTGACGGTTATGCTTGCAGATGCCGAACGTAATGCTCGACAGCTTCGTGGTGAAGGTGATGCGCAAGCTGCTCAAATTTATGCACAAACTTACTCTAAGGACCCTGAGTTCTACAGTTTCCTGCGCAGTATGGACGCGTATCGCGCGAGCTTTAATAGTAAACAAGACGTTATTGTGGTTGAACCTGACAGCGATTTCTTTCGCTATTTGAATAATCAGTCCGGCACTCGCTAACGCTCTAGAGCTAATGTTCGCAAAAAAGCTGCTTAAAACGCAGCTTTTTTTATGCTGGTGTATTGCTTGAATCGGTTATATAACTTAATTTGGGCGTATAACCGCACTTAATTAAAAATGAAAAGACCTTCAAAATTAGGTACAATTAACACGAAAATAACAATAACAAAGAGATATCCGTTTTGTCGTCTAACACCCCGCAGTCCTCTCCTAATCTAAACAACCCCGCAAATAGCGGTTGGTTTTCTCGTTTTTTAGCGGGTGTCGAGTGGCTAGGTAACTTACTTCCTCATCCAATTACGCTGTTTGCCTCTTTGGCATTGTTTATCGTATTCCTTAGCGGCGTGTTGGGCTATTTCGATGTTAGCGTATTAGACCCGCGCCCGATCGGCGCAAAAGGCCGAGAAGCAGACGGTGTCATCGAAGTCATTTCCTTGCTTAATGCAGAGGGTTTACAACGTATTGTCACAGGTTTAGTCACAAACTTCACCGGCTTTGCCCCGTTAGGTACGGTATTGGTTGCCTTATTAGGCGTATCTGTAGCCGAACATTCAGGTTTATTAAGCACCGTAATGCGTGCGATGGTAATGAATGCATCGAAGCAGGTTGTGACCGTGGTTATAGTGTTTGCAGGTATTGTTTCAAATACCGCTTCTGAGCTTGGCTATGTAGTGTTAATACCGTTAGCCGCTATGATTTTTCATTCTCTTGGTAGGCATCCACTAGCAGGACTAGCCGCAGCTTTTGCCGGTGTTTCGGCTGGCTACAGTGCAAACTTATTACTGGGTACAGTTGACCCCTTATTAGCAGGCATCACGCAAGACGCCAGTCGCATGATAGACCCTGAATATGTTGTAGGACCTGAAGTTAACTGGTACTTCATGTTTGTTAGTACCTTTGTTGTCGCCATTATGGGGGCAATAGTTACCGAGAAAATAGTCGAGCCTCGGCTCGGTGTGTACGACCCGTCTGAGGCTTCTATTGATTTAGGCAAGCAAGATATGGATTCGCCAACGGCAAAAGAAATCAGGGCCATGAAATGGGCAGGTTTTTCATTTGTATTGGTGTGCGGAATTTTAGCGCTTACTATTGTTCCTGAAAACGGTATTTTGCGTAATCCTGAAACGGGACTGGTTGCAGGCTCTCCTTTTTTAAAAGGCATTGTTGCTTTCATATTTGTAACCTTTGCCATTCCCGGTTTTGTTTACGGTCGCCTCGCGGGTACGATGAAAAATGATCGCGATGTAATAGATGCTATGGCTAAAAGTATGAGCTCGATGGGCTTATACATCACTTTGGTATTTTTTGCCGCGCAGTTTGTAGCCTTTTTCAAATGGACCAATTTAGGCACAGTGCTAGCCGTTAAAGGCGCGGCATTTTTGCAAGCGACAGGTTTTGACGGACCAGAAGTATTTATACTTTTCATATTGATGTGCGGCATAGTCAACCTATCGCTAGGCAGTGCCTCTGCACAGTGGGCGGTGACTGCCCCTATCTTTGTTCCTATGTTAATGCTAATAGGTTTTGCGCCAGAGCTCATTCAGGCGGCATATCGTATTGGCGATTCAGTCACTAACGTCATCTCACCAATGATGAGCTACTTCGGGCTGATACTGGCCATAGCTGCGCGCTATAAGAAAAATCTTGGAATGGGGACGCTTATCGCAACCATGTTGCCTTACACTCTGGCCTTTATTGTGGGCTGGACGCTTCTATTCTACGCTTGGGTCTTCCTGTTTGGCTTACCGGTTGGTCCGGGTGCTGCGACCTATTACAACCCTGTTCCTTAGTTTCAATTGTATACAAATTGGTTTTAGACAAGTCTAAAGCCAATTGAATTACGTATGTTCAATAAAATGGAAATGGTGTTTATTTGTATTTATGAAGTTCCGCTCACAACAAAGTTTTACACATGCACAAGCTGACAAAATTGGCGTACTGATAAGCAACCTTGGTACGCCTGAGGCGCCTACAAAACAAGCTTTGCGTCCGTATTTAAAGCAATTCCTCTCGGACCCTCGTGTGGTCGAAGTGCCGAAACTTATTTGGTGGTTCATCCTTAACGGCATCATATTAAATATTCGGCCAAAGCGTTCAGCCGAAGCTTACAAAACGGTATGGACTGAAGATGGCTCGCCATTACTCACACATACAAAACATCAGGCTGCAGGTTTAGCAAAACGTTTCTCACAAAAATATGGCGATGACATTATTGTAGAGTATGCCATGCGCTATGGTGAGCCTTCGGTTTCGAACGCCGTTGAGAAGCTACTGGCCCAAGGCGCGCGTAAAATTGTATTGTTGCCGCTTTACCCTCAATACTGTGCTTCTACTAGCGGCTCTACTTTTGACGCCCTTGCACAAGACTTTACGCAAAGAAGATGGCTTCCTGATTTTCGTTTCATCAGCCATTATCATGATAATCCAGAATACATCTCATGTATGGCGAAAAAAATACAGGCGCATTGGGATAAACACGGGCGCACCGATAAGCTCGTTTTTTCTTACCATGGCATACCAAAGCGCTATCTTACAAATGGCGACCCATACCACTGTGAATGTCACAAAACCTCGCGTTTGATTGCCGACGCCCTGTGTCTAAAGGGTGAAGAGTACATGACAACTTTTCAGTCACGTTTTGGCCGTGAGGAATGGCTTAAACCTTACACTGACGAAACCTTAAAGAAACTTCCAGAGCAGGGTGTTAAGTCATTACAAGTTGTTTGTCCTGGCTTTTCTTCAGATTGCTTAGAAACCATTGAAGAAATCGGTGAAGAGAACCGTGAGTACTTTATGGAAGCGGGCGGTGAGCGCTACGAATATATTGAATGCTTAAATAGCGACGATGCCCATTTGGATATGCTGTTTAATTTGCTAGTTGAAAATATTCAAGGCTGGCAGGTAGGCGATGACTATCATCAGCGAGACCAACTAGCCAAAGCAATGGGTGCTGACAAATGAGCAAGGAGGTAGTCACTCAGGACTCAGATAATAATAGCGCTCCTTTTAGAGCGCCTGATGAATTGTTACAGGCCCAAGCATTAGCAAACTTACTCGATAGTGCGGTACGAATCCCATTTATAGGTATAAAAGTCGGTTTAGATTTTCTTGTGGGTCTTATCCCTGTTATTGGTGATAGCGTGATGCTTTTGGCCTCGCTGAAAATTGTTCATTACGGACATAAACTTGGTCTCCCCAAAGCCTTGCTTGGCAAAATGCTGCGTAATTGTGTTATCGATTTATTTTTAGGTTTTGTCCCTTTATTAGGGGATATTGTAGATATTTGGTTCAAAGCGAACTTACGTAACGTGCGCATTATGGAGCAGTGGTGGGTGTCGCAAAATAAACAGCAAATTGACGCCCTGCGAGCGCAAATGGTAAAAGATTGGGAGCGAAAAAACGACAAATCAAGCGATTAAGCTTGATAAGCGTGGGCTTGCAATGTTTCAAGTGGAATCACTTCAAGCGATTTGGAATTCGTGGCTTCTAACACCACTGGCGGTGCGAGATTTACCGCAGTGGCTTGAAACCAACGAATGGCGCATAAGCACCACTTATCGCCGGCTTTTAGGCCCTTGAAATCGTACATTGGGTTAGGAGTAATAAGGTCGTTGCCCTGCGCTTTGGAGTATTGTAAAAATTCGTCGGTCATGATGGCACATACGCTATGGTTTCCGAAATCGCTATTAGGTACGTAACAAAAACCTTCGCGTGTATAGCCAGTATTACCACAGCAGAGTTTAAGCGGGCTACCTAGTACATTAGTTTCGTTTGCCATGTGAATCCTTTTCATTGTTAATCTATAAGGGTATACGATGTTAGATAAAAGTCAGCTTAGTTCAGTGACCAAAGAAAATGAAAATATTTCTGCAGAAGAAATTGCTAAATTTGACGCACTTGCCGAAACTTGGTGGGACCCAAATGGCAAATACAAAACAGCGTTGATTTTTAATAAAGCGCGTTCTGAATATTTTATTGAAAAAATTGCCACTCATTTTGGTCGCAATCACCATTCTATCGACTGCTTAAAAGACCTCAGCATTTTAGACGTTGGCTGCGGCGGTGGCTTGGTAAGCGAAGCTCTGGCAAAAGCTGGCGCTACTGTAACCGGGATTGATGCCAGCGAAATGAGTATTCAAGTTGCCAAGCGTCACGCTATAAAAAGCAAGTTAGATATCACTTATAAGCACATGCTTGCTGAACACGCGCTAAAAGAAGATGTGCAGTATGATGCCGTCATTAATGCTGAAGTGGTAGAGCATGTTCCTTTACCAAAAGAGTTAGTGAGGGAGTGCAGCCAGTTAACAAAAGACGGTGGCTGTTTGGTAATGGCAACATTAAACCGTACGCTGAAATCTTATCTAGTAGGGATTGTGGGCGCTGAATACATCATGCGCTACTTACCTATTGGCACCCACAACTGGCATATGTTTATTAAGCCTTTAGAGCTTAACAGCTGGGCGTCTATCAATCGCCTGCAGCTTATTGAAGAAAAAGGTATGAAGTATAGTTTGCTCACTAAGCAGTGGAGTCTATGCAAAAGTCTTGCTGTGAACTATATTCAAGTTTATCGCAAACTTAGTATTAAATAACCTGAACCCTGTTTAAGAAACGGCGCTCAGCACCGCTAGAATTGAGAATTACTGCGTTGCAAAAGCCAGC
>CAYQMI010000027.1:0-34603 GCA_964418575.1 uncultured Glaciecola sp. | reverse complement strand
TGTTTACGAGTTATCTATCTACTTAATATCTTTTGCTATCTCGTACTTTATTTTTGCCAGCTCCAATTCATTGTATGATTTAAGTAAATCTGGATTCGCATTGATTAATGCTGCAAGTTCTTCTAAATAGTCTAGTTTGCGATTTTCTATTTCTCTTTTTACTCTCGTCGGCAAAACGGTGTCAAAATTACCAAGTTTTGAACTTAAGCTCATAAGGTCAAAGTTTCTTTGCGTTTCATCGCCTATAATGCGTGATACAAATGCAGCTTCACACGCTCTTCCTTTTAAACGACTGAAAGCTTGTAGCCGCTGAGTTTCACAGCTTACCTTGAAGTCATCGTCGCTCACTAAAGCATTCATTTCGTTAAAGAACTGGTCCTCAGCTTTGCGGAGATTTTTACTGTAATAAGATAATGGATATTGGCCAACGACTGATATTACTTCATCGTCGTATTTACTTTTGATGGAATTGTTTTGTTTTTCAGCCAATGCTACTGTGCTGACAACTAACAAAGACGCTGCAGCTATAATGCTAACTGTTGATTTACAAGTTCGTACAAGTGGAGTTTGCATATGTGGCATTCCTTTTGACACTGATAAATTTGCTAAAGTTAAACCCTAGTCAAAATACGATGCTTTTACAAGGTTTTCGCCTAATTATTATACAAATGTGTTCCTTTGATGCGTAATTTAATTTACGCACGCTATTACTTTTACCTTTCTCTTTTTACTAAATTATATTGTGAATATGCCGATAATTTTTATCATGTGATAAAGATTGCACACTCTCTTGCACACGTATTTTAGAGGTTGATAGTACTTTGTTGAATTCTCGCGCACTTTTGGGTTTTACCCTTGTTGAACTGATTATTGTGATCGTTATTTTAGGGATCCTTTCGGTTGTTGCTGCCCCGCGCTTCATCGATATATCAACCGACGCTAGAGTTGCTAGCCTCGAAGCAATTGCGAGTCAGGTAAAGTCATCAGCGGCATTGGCGCAAAATAAAGCGCGAGCGACTGGCTTGCGTTCGTCAATAAATAATCCTGCGACTGACGCAAATAACAATATTCAAACCAGCTATTTTGTTGAATTTCCTTTTGGTGTTTCTGAAGTGGATTTTCGCAATTTATGTCCTGAAAGTCGTGCTGAAGGTGCTGACAGACTAAGCATGTTGGATTTTTTAGATTTGTCTGATGATTTGAACACGCGAGTAAATAACCAGTACACGCTTATTGGCTATGAACTGCCAGCCTCTGGACAGCCACTTGACCAAGGCTGCTACGTACTTTATGACTCGTTTGCCTTACCAAACTGCACTGTAACAAGCATATCCGCAGATTGTTAAATATAGATTTTGATTCCTACTATATGAACAAACCCGCGTCGAAGCGGGTTTGCGATAGAAGTGTCGAGAATAGTGGTAGTTAGACGGTTTTACGAGCAACAAGGCCCAATATTGATAGCGCTAGTAAAACGAAAGCAGATGGAGCAGGGACAGCTTCGACTGATACGCCATCGTCGATCGTTAGGATATAATCAGGAATACTAAAAAGGTTAGCTGGTAATGACAAATTGCTGCCTGCAACAAACTCATCTGGCGAAATGCAACAACTTGAAATTCCAACCAAGTAGTCCCCAGCTAGCAAAGTTGCACTCAGTAAAGAGTCGAAACCAATACCGCCATCGTCATCATCGAAAAGATAGTCGTCAAGAGTGCGGTCGCCATCGTCTACTGCAATAAATACGAAGGTGTCTAGGTCGGATATACCGTTTCCGATGTCAATCCCTGCTCCTTCACCTTCAGCAGTTATAGTAACTGTGCTTTCGCTAGCAAGCGACAATGAATAAAAATCGATTAGAATACTACCGTCTTGAGCAGCGCCAAGCGTGCCTTGGAATGTTATAACTGCAGAGTTCGCTGAAAAAGCAGCGCAACACATGATTGTGGGTATGAGTATAGACTTTAAATATTTTTTTAACATTGCTTTCCCTTTATGTTTTATTGTGTTTTATATTTTAATCATACAGACAACAAGCTATCAGTTTGAAACGTTTTACTGCCCAGCGACGCATTTTATTATGCGACATATATTTTAATTAGCATAATTCATACCGATTTCTAAGCTGTTGATTTTTAAAGTTAAAAAAAAGAAGAGCAAAGCGTTATCGCTTAGATTGTAAAATAAAGTGACAGTTTTATTACAGCAACGGATGTGTTTATCACTGCATTGAAGTAGTGCTTCCATTCTAATTAATAATTTTCTGTACCAATGAAGTCTGATCATGAGTCTAAAGGCAAAACTTTGTATTACACACTGTCATGAACCTTAGTGCTGATTCTATGTCTATGTAAATCAAGATCATCCAACTAAAATTATTTTCATCACACATGCCAATAGAAACGTTTGAAATAATGCAAATGGATGATCTACCGCAAATGCGGAATAAATTTGGCATTAAAGCGCCAAACGCCAAAACCAGTAAGTGGTTTATATTTGCATCTATTTTAATTCACGTGCTTATTTTGTTAGTCATTGTGCTTGCCAAGCAAAAACCTAGTACCCCTGAATCATTTAGCACAGAAGCCCCTCTGAAAAGCTATTTATACACATTGCCTAAAACACAAAAACCGATAGTCACACCGCAGCTAACGAGTGACACTACTCAAAGCAATGAGAATAAACTCATGCCCTCTCCCGCTGCTGAAAATGATCTTAGCACTGATGAACCAATCCAAGCCCCTAAGAAAGAAATTACTCAGGCAGTTAGCGAAGACCAACAAGCGAAACAGGCACTCGAAATCCTTCAAAATACGTCTAGCAAGACATCAAAAGAAAACTCTTCTTTGAGTAAGTCTATATTATCTAAGTCCCGGATAGATAAGGCGGTACAGAACTACCAGTCATCAATTGATAGCAAAGCTATCAACAATATGGCATTAGAAGAAGCGCGTGAGTATGAGTTACGCAAGACCTCACCACTGCTAAATATCCCTGATTTACCAAGTGCTGAAGAGCGCGCAGCCACTTTGCGAACGCGCGAAATCGATTGCAACAATAAAGCAAAACTCGTTGTTGCAGCCCTCGCTGGCGCCTTTAACGGGAATGTGAGGTGTCGTCAGAGCAATCAATTCCAAGAATATATTGATAAACGGCTAAACAAAGAAGCAAAAGATGAGCGAAAACGCTAGTTGCATCTTTAAGCGTTCCTAAATACTATCCCAAAACACAATGAAATGGAGCGAATATGCAGGTAGCATTTATTGGTCTTGGTGCTATGGGCTTCCCTATGGCCGGACACCTAGCAAAAGCTGGACACGAGGTCACGGTTTACAATCGAACTGAAGCGAAAGCTGATCTCTGGGTTAAGGAATATAAGAGCGGACACGCTTCTTCGAGCCTCAAGGATGCCGCAAGCAATGCTTCGGTAGTATTTATGTGCGTAGGCAATGACGATGACGTACGTTCAGTGGTGTATGGTGATGACGGTATATTAGCAGGCATGCAAAGCGATACAATCCTCATTGACCATACTACAACATCAGCAAAACTAGCACGTGAATTACATGCGGCGTGTTTAGATAAAGGCATTGCTTTTATCGATGCTCCTGTTTCTGGGGGGCAAGCAGGCGCCGAAAACGGCAAACTAACTGTGATGTGCGGTGGCGATGAAACTGCATATCAACGAGCAACACAGTTGTTTGATTGTTTTGCACAAAAACATGCGCTGATGGGCGATGTTGGAGCAGGTCAACTTACAAAAATGGTGAATCAAATT
Source organism: uncultured Glaciecola sp. (assembly GCA_964418575.1). Classification (GTDB taxonomy): domain Bacteria; phylum Pseudomonadota; class Gammaproteobacteria; order Enterobacterales; family Alteromonadaceae; genus Glaciecola. The sequence continues at coordinate 30,825 of CAYQMI010000027.1, read as the reverse complement.
TGCATTGCAGGTGTAGTTCAAGGCTTATCAGAAGCACTGCATTTTGCGCAAAATGCACAACTAGATGCAAACCAAGTTATTGATGTTATTAGCAAAGGCGCGGCGCAATCTTGGCAAATGGAAAACCGCTCGTCTACGATGTTAAAAAACGAGTTTGATTTTGGCTTCGCCGTAGATTGGATGCGCAAAGATTTAAATATTGTACTTGATGAAGCGAAACAAAACTCAAGCACCCTGCCCCTAACGGCTTTAGTTGACCAATTTTATGCCCAAGTGCAGAAAAATGGTGGTGGACGCTTTGATACTTCGAGTTTGATTACCTTGCTGAAGTAAAAATAATTGTTCGATTGATAGAAGCTTTAAGCAACTTACCGTCATTGGCTTAAGAAGTTTACCGTCATTGCCGCGGAGGCGGTAATCTCTTAGTACAACAACAGAATCCATATCGGCTGTAATGCATAAAAGTGCAGGCTGTATGGGCTCTTAATGTTGATTTGGGAGATTCCTGCCTTCGCAGGAATGACTGTGTAAAGGGGTATGAACCGGTCACATAGGTAACACTTTAAACCGACCACATAGGTAACAGGTGCTAATGTTAGACATTTGAGTAAAGGAATTTCAAATGTCGTGGAACGACTGCTTTTACGGTGAAATGAATGCTTTTTATTCCTATAGCAAATTTTGCAGCAACACGTAGCTTACTAAGGCGAGCATGCTCGATACTAACAAACTCAGCACTGCCCCCTCTTTCACCATGTCTTTGATTTCAATCTCGCCTGTACCATAGGCAATAGCATTCGGTGCGGTTGCGACAGGTAGCATAAATGCGCAACTGGCCGCCATCGCCGCGGGAACCATAAATATAGCGGGGTCTACGCCATAATTTACGCCAACCAAATACAATATAGGCATTAACAATGTTGCCGTTGCTACATTACTGGTGATTTCTGTTAGGTAAGTTACGCTCAAACATAATAACAACAGGGTAATGAGTAGTGGAAACTCCGTAAAAGAACTTAAGCCGTCTCCAATTAACTGGCTTAAACCCGATGCAGTAAAACCTTTTGCCAAAGCAATGCCTCCCGCAAACAAAAGCAGCATGCCCCAAGGAATATCGACGGCATTCTTCCAATCCAACAAACGGCCGCCCTTGCCATTAGGAACAATAAACATTAGCACCACAGCGGCAAGTGCTACCGTGCTGTCTCCTGCTCCTTTAACTCCAAAAAGCTCGCTCCAACCTCCGAAAGGTTCGTTACGCGTAACCCACGCAAGTACTGCCAAACCGAAAACAAATATAGTTCTAAGCTCTTCTACCTGCCAAGGTCCTAAAATTGGCAAATCTACGTTAAGAGGACCTTTCAAGCGCCGCGTAAGCCATAGTGCCATTAGTGGAATAGCAATGATTACGCATGGTATACCCACCATCATCCATGTCACAAAACTGAATTCCTGACCACTTTGCTGCTCGTAAAGACCTGCGAAAATAACATTAGGTGGCGTGCCAATGAGTGTGCCTATGCCGCCAACGCTAGCGGAATAAGCAATGCCTAAAATCATTGCTACCTTAATTGAGCGCTCCTCAACCTGAGCTAGTACCGCCAGCGCAATCGGTAACATGATTAGAATAGTGGCCGTGTTTGAAATCCACATGCTTAAAACCGCTGTCGCAATCATAAAACCAAGCACCAGTCTTTTTTTACTATTTGCGCCAATGGCGTTTACCATAATTATGGCCAAGCGTTTATGCACGCCGGCTTTCTCTAGGCTTTTTGAGAGCATAAATGCGCCCATCAATAGTAAAATAACATGACTGCCAAGGGCAGAACTTACTTCTCGATGGTCAAGTATTCCAAACAAAGGAAGCAGTACAAATGGTAGCAATGAGGTGACAGGGATGGGAATGGCTTCACTCACCCACCATACAACGGTCAATAACGTGATTGCAGCGGTGATTGCAGCGCTTTGTTCAAAGCCAAAGGCATGAATGCACAAATAGTAAGCAATGAATGCGCAGAACGGGCCTATAAATAAATAGCGATTGGTATTTGTCATTATTAGTATTACCGATAAACAGAGGGCTACAACGCAATAGCTTTTGTTTGCAAAAACATAAAGCAAACATAAATGATTGCGCTAACTTCACATTCATGCCATATTCAAAGAGTGTTAAGTGAAATGATGTGAGTGTCAATGTTTATAGCGGTCGAAACAAGTGATCTGGTTCATTCTACAAAGATGTCTGAAGCAACTTATAAGCAAGCTATCGACCTTTTAAAGGAGCAGCTTGCGGATAACCAGTCCAAATTCGAAGCTAGATTCGATATTTTTAGAGGCGATGCTTTTCAGGTTGTATATCTTGCACCTAAATTTGCGCTAAGAGCTATTTTATTGACGCGTCTTAAGCTTTTTTATAGCAACAAAGGCGAGCCAATAGAAATTACTCAAGCTCTAAGTTATGGTGAGCAAGCGAAGGTAAATGATGATTTCTCTGAAGCTATGGGAGAAGTTTTTGTTAACTCGGGTAGACTCTTAGAAAGTAGTAAAAGGCGCTCTATTAGCCTGTCGTTTCCTGAAAGCAATGGCTCGACTTTACTTATCGCAAACTATTTGAACTTGCACCTCGCTAGCTTGACGCAGAAACAAGCGGAAGTGTTATACCACTATTTACATGATAATTTTCCGGAGCAACACTTAATTGCAGAAAAATTAAATATTACTCGGCAAAATGTCGCCGCACATTTAAAGCGTGGTGGTGCCGAGGTACTAAAGCACACCATTGAGTTCTTCGAGAAGTTATGTGACCAACAAAATTATAAAAGTAAAAACACCTAATAAAAACAAAAACAAATAATAACAATAAAAACTTAAATAAAAGCTCGTAAGGAAACATCTCATGACCCTATTTTTATTATTACTACTCGTACATTTAGTTGCTGACTTCTATTTACAGCGTAAGTCTTGGATTGACAGCAAAATTAAACACAAAGAAAAGTCTATTGGTTTATTCAAACATATACTCACCCATCTTGGACTCAATGCGGTTGTTTTAGCTGCGTTTTTGGGTATTACGCCCACATTCTTTGCCGTTTTATTCACTATCGTGCTGACGCACTATGCGATTGATATATGGAAAACCTATCAGGGCTTTTATTTGAAATCTTTTTTAATTGATCAAAGCGCACATATTTTTATTCTCGCGTTGCTCAGTGCCTATATTGCACAGCCAGATATTTCGCAGTGGCATGCGACTTTGTCTGGGTTCACACAAGCGAAACACCTTATCGTTTTGGCGGTATTTTTATTCGCTTGGAAACCTCTGTCACTCATCATTCAATTGATACTGACACCTTTTACAAAAGATATGCAAACTGATGATAAAAACCAAGGGCTGCCTTTCGCTGGCGAGTGGATAGGTATTTTGGAGCGCTTTTTAGTCATTACTTTCGTCATGCTTGGTCAATTTGCAGGGGTTGGTTTTTTACTTGCTGCCAAAAGCGTGTTTAGATTCGGCGATATGCGCAGAGAGCAAGACAGAAAGCTCACCGAATATATTATGTTAGGAACATTATTCAGCGTAACGCTTGCTATCTTATTAGGCTTACTCGCAAACTTTGCATTGAGTTATGTGAATTAATTTACTTTCCGTGATTAACATAAACGTATCCCAACTCGTCATTCCTGCGAAGGCAGGAACCTCCTAACGAAACAACTGAAGCAAATTCAGCTGTTTATTTATACAATTCTAGTAGCGTTGGGAGATTCCAACCTTCGTTGGAATGACGTATTTAGTTAAGCGATCAGCATTAACCTTACGTCAGAATAAAGATAGGTTTACACCAAACGTATTCAATGAACATGGGCTTGCCTGAAGTCGTTAAATGCTGTGGGCCGCCCTAACAAGAAGCCCTGAAATTTAGTTACGCCGGACTCAGTGAGCAGTTGGAATTGTTCTTCGGTTTCTATCCCTTCCACAACAGTGTCTATTTCTAAGGCATTACAGAGATTAAATATTGCAGCAAAAAGCTTTTGCGCCTTTACATTGTCAGCTAAATTTATAATAAATTGACGGTCAATTTTCACGACATCAAAATGAAATTTAGACAAGTACGATAGCGAAGAGTAGCCCGTACCAAAGTCATCTAAAGAAATTCTAAAACCAAGTTCATGTATTTTCTGAAAGTTAAGCGTAGCGAGTTCCTCGTCTACCATAAATACAGATTCTGTAATCTCAAGCTCGATTAAACCAGCATCAATACCATGTTTACTCAACAAAGTTTTTGTAAGCTCTATGAACGCAGGCTGTAAAAACTGACTAGATGATATGTTTACAGAAATAGGGATCTCAATACCCTGCGAGCCGAGTAAAGTGATGTAGCTCATTGCATTATCCAAAGCGAGCTCACCAAGTTGGTATTCCATTCCATGCTTTTCTACCAAAGGAATAAATACGCCTGGAGAGACAAATCCGTGCTTGTCACTTTGCCACCTGCAAAGTGCTTCAGCACCAATAAGTTGACGATTATGGTCAAATTTGCCCTGCAGCACAAAGCTAAGTTCATTGTTGGCTATCGCTAATCTGAGATCATTTACAAAGGTTATTTGTTTTACCTGATCGTCAGTCATGCCTTGGCTATACATTTTCCATGTACAGCCCTCTTCCGCTTTTGCATGATATAAAGCCGCATCAGCATTGCGTATTAGCTCGCTACTGCTCTGTCCATGCGCTGGGTAGCACGCTACACCAACATCAGCTCTTAAGTTAAATTCCTGACCATTCAACTTAACTTGCTCATTGGAAATGATGTGTTTGATTGCCTCAATTTGAGCATTTATGGCCTGTTCATCGCTCTGAGAAAACACGGCAACGAGCTCATCACCGCCCCACCTAGCAAGATACAGAGCATTATTCAAATTACTACGCATCTTTGCGCCGATATTTTCTAGTACACTGTCACCAAACTCATGACCAAAAGCATCGTTTATTTGTTTAAAACCTTCAAAATCTATGTAACAAACTGAAAACTCTCCGCTTGTTTGTGCAGACTTTTCAGTAATTAGGGACTCTATGGAGGCTTGCAGTGCAGGCCTGTTTAAAAGACCTGTTAGGGCGTCATAATTGGCTAAGCGATGAAGTGTTTCTTCATTCTTCAGCCTCTCAGTTAAATTTGTTAAAGCGACAATATAATAATCTTGATTTAGCTCTTGCGCGTGAAACAGATTAAAAGCCAGTTCGACGGGTGTTCTGGTCTCATCGGTGTCATCAATTCCCGTTATATATTCAGACTGTTTCTCTAGAAATCCGTGAGTTTCTAGTGCATCTACATCGCTTTTGTTGAGCATGACGCAGCTTGCAAAGTTTGTGTTATTAAGTGGAGAAAATTGCGAGTCGATTTGATTATAAAACGCGGCATTTACGTCAACTATTCTTAAGTTTTTCTCTAAGATCAACATAGGTTGTGAAGTTTGAGCGAAGGCGTAACTCATAATATGAGATTGAGATTCGTTACCTTTTTGCTCTGTTACGTCTTCAAAAGTACCTATAATAGTGATAACGCCGTCATCGTCCAAAGAGGTTACTCGGCCTTTGAGCAATAACCATCGATATTCGCTTTTAAATAGAAAGCGAAAAGAGCATTCAAATGAAATAAGCGATTTATTGAGTATCGCTTGCCATTTACGTTTTAGTTCATTGACTTCGTCGATATGCACACGTTCACAGAATGCCTCGAATGACGAGTATTCGCTCTGTTGACGGTACTGACCGTTTTTGAAAGCGCGTACCTCAAGTTTTCCCGTTTCTCTTTGCCAAGACCACACAGATAAACCTGAGCCCCACAGCGCAAACTCCATCATGCGGTCGACATCCAAGTCTTCATCACCGAAAACTTGATACTCGTCGGGACTCTCTGTTATTTCAAGCTGGCTGTGTAAGGGTTTTGACTCGGTCCTCTCGTCTTCACCGAACAGATAAACTGTAGATTCAGATAATTGGTCTTTATCTCTCTTATCAGACATTCAATACCTTTAGTGTGAACACACAGCATGTGAAGATTTAAAATTCAACATACTGCTGACAAATACCACTACTAAAGACTAGCAAATAAACGCTTATTTGTCGCTTTTGATTTTTAAAGCATTCCCTTTGTTGCGTCTGCATCGCTCAGAACAATACCTAACTTCATCCCAATTTCTCTCCCATTTTTTACGCCATGAGAAAGGCAAGTTGCATACTGGGCACACTTTACTAGGTAGGTCAGACTTCTTCATTTTTTTCTAACTTGTTGAAAAACAAGTCTGCATCTTGCTTGATATGTTCAATCTTTTTATCGTCCATTCGTTCCAAGGTTTTATAGATCATGCCCATGCGCGGGTTCTTTTGCAGCGTGGCTTTGTGCCGAATCAGAAAGTCCCAGTAAAGGTAGTTAAATGGGCAAGCTTGATGCCCTGTTTTTTCTTTCACACTGTATTCGCACGATTGGCAGTAGTTTGACATTTTATTGATGTAAGCGCCGCTCGACGCATAGGGCTTGCTAGCTAACAAACCGCCGTCGGTGAATAAAATCATTCCGCTTACATTAGGAAGTTCAACCCACTCATATGCATCAGCGTATACAATGAGATACCATTCATTAACCTGTTCAGGCTCTAAACCCGCCAACAGAGCGAAATTTCCCAGTACCATCAAGCGCTGTATGTGATGAGCATAAGCATTTTGTTTCGTTTCTTTCACGCATTGCTTTAAACAATTCATTTTTGTCTCGCCGCCCCAATACAAATTTGGCAAGTCGCGTTTGGCAGAAAGATAATTTTTTTGCGTGTAATCTGGCATCAAGTGCCAATAAAAGCCTTTAATGTATTCACGCCAGCCTAGTATCTGACGAATAAAGCCTTCAACGGAATTCAGAGGTGCTTGTCCAGCCACATATGCCTGCTCTGCCGCATCCATGCACTCTTGGGGAGATAAAAGTCCAACATTAATATAAAAGCTCACGTGGGAGTGATACATCCATGGCTCATCTTGAATCATTGCATCCTGATACTGGCCAAAGTTTTCTAGTCTATTTTCAATGAATTCATTAAGCACCGTCAAAGCCTGTTCACGTGTAACGGCGTAATGAAAATCGTCAATGTCTCCAAAATGATCCGCAAACTCTTGTTTGACTAAATCAATCACTTCTTTGGTAATGCTGTCGGGACTAAAGCTTGTTGGTTTTGGAACATCTAAGTCTTTAGGAGGCTTTTCACGATTTTGACTGTCATAATTCCATTTCCCACCAGCAGGCTCACTACCCTCCATCAGGTAACCGTGCTTTCTGCGCATTTCTCTGTAGAAGTACTCCATGCGAAGTTGTTTGCGCCCGTCTGCCCATTTATCAAAAAATTCTTGTTCAGCTAAAAAGCGATTGTCCACGCATATCGCAACTTCCAGATTAAGCTTGTCTTGCCAAGTTTCAATTTGCTCTTGCAGGCGATATTCTGCAGCATGGGCGACAATTACTTTACTGATATCGTGTTTCTGAACCGCTCTTTTTACCTGTGCAAATAAGCTCCCTTCGTTACCGCTGTCTTGATAGTGCGTATAATCGACTGTATAGCCTTCATTTTTTAGCTCTTCGGCAAAGTGACGCATCGCAGAAAACACAAAGGCAATCTTCTTTTTATGGTGTTTAACGTATGTGGCTTCTTCTTTCACTTCCGCCATTAATACTATGTCGGTTTTTTTGTCTATTTGCTGTATCGAAGCAGTCCGTAGGCTAAGTTGATCACCCAATATCACGCATAGTGTCGTCATATTTATTCACCTTTAATTTCAGCAAAAGCGTCAAGCGCACGCTGACGCGACGTTTTCAAATCAACGAGAGGTTCAGGGTAATCCCCTCCTAATTTTACGTTTGCTTGTTTGAGCACATCAGCCGATGCTTCCCACGGTTTATGGAGATATTTTTTAGGTAAATCTTTGAGTTCAGGGCAATAGGTTTTGATATATTCGCCCTCTTTATCAAACTTTTCGCTTTGCAAAACAGGGTTGAATATTCGGAAATAAGGTGCGGCATCTGCACCCGAGCCAGCGACCCATTGCCAGCCAGCTGAGTTACTCGCGGTATCTGCGTCTACTAAACAATCCCAAAACCATCGCTCTCCTTCTCGCCAGTCAATAAGTAAATTTTTTACTAAAAATGAACCCACAATCATTCGCACGCGATTGTGCATATAACCTGTTGCATACAGCTCGCGCATGCCAGCATCAACAATGGGTATACCAGTTTGCCCACGCTGCCAGGCCTTTAAATCATTTTTTGAAGTGCGCCACGGAAACTTGTCAAACTTAGTGTTGAAGTTGCGCTTTTGAATGTCATTAAAGTGATATAGCAAATAATAGGAAAACTCACGCCAGCCTATTTCACTTAAATAAGTGTCCACGCCTTTCCCTGATGTGTTGCCATGAAAAGCGTCCTTTATGGCATACCACACCTGGTTTGGCGATATTTGGCCAAAGTGGAGATAAGGAGATAGCTGAGACGTCCCGCGCACGGCAGGCAGGTTACGTTGGTCTGAATAATCGGTAATTGCATTATTAATAAACCAATGCAATTTACTTCCCGCTGCTTTTTCAGACACCGTCCACATTTTTGCTATTTCAGTGTCCCACTTAATGCTGGGTAAAAGATTAAGTCCATCAATATCGGTTTGGGCACTTTTGCTCACGGCCGAATCAATTTTTATGTCTGGCCTTGGCAGCGGATAGCGCGGTTCGCCCTGATTGAGGCAGCCATTGCGATAATAAGGCGTATAAACTTTGTAAGGCGTGCCGTCTTTTTTTAGCACTTCCCAAGGTTCCCACAACAGAGAGCCATTTAAACTTTTTGCAGCAACACCGCTATCTTTAAAATGGGATTTAATATCAGCATCTCTTTCTCGCGCCCACGGTTCGTACATACGATTCCACAAAATGTGAGTGGCATCATATTCTTTTGCGATACACGCGAGCTGCTCTTTTGCATCTCCCTGCTTTACAATTAACTGGCCATTTAATGATTCTGCTAAATCGCTCAGCGCATGGTGTAACCACCACTTTGCAGCACCGCCTAGTTCAGCTTTGTCAGGTGCATTTTCATCTAAAATATATACAGGAATAATGCTGCCATTATCACACGCCGCTTTTAACGCTGGGTTATCGTTTACGCGTAAGTCTTGTCTAAACCATACAATGCTTTTAGTCATGTAAATTTATATCCATATTTTGTAGCGTTAAGTGTCTTGTGACCTTAAATTTTATCTATGCGGTTTCTACTAAAAAAGCTGTTAAACCGATCGATTTTTATTGCTGTTCAGTAATCACTTAAACATGTGAAAAAGAGAGTACATATGACACAAGCATCTATTGGACTGCATTGGTTCAGACATGACCTGCGTATCACCGACAATGAGGCATTAAGTAAGCTTGCGCAAAGAAATAGCAAGGCTATTGGCGTTTACATAATCGACCCAGATTGGCAAGAAACCAACCAATGGGGGCTTACGCACATCGCCTCTCAACGTCAGTGCTTTGTTGAGCATGCGTTAATAGATTTGCGAGAGCGTATGCAAAACCTCGGCAGTGATTTACTGGTTCTGCGAGGCGACCCAGTAGAGTGCATAATCGAATTGCTGGAAAACAATCCAGTGTCTCATGTTTCTTATGAAGCTCATCATGGCTTTAATGAGCGTAAACAAATAGCGAGTCTTCATAGCTGGCTCAGTAGTCATTCAGCAGACGTAACAATGTTAGCGGCAAATAGTAATTACCTTTACTCCACCAAAGACCTACCCTTTGCTCTTGAAAACATGCCTGATACATTCTCACCCTTTAGACGAAAAGTTGAGAAATATTGCGAAGTAGACTTACCTCATCATCAAGCAATTTCTTTAGATTTGGCAACCCTAGATACACAATCACTTGAAGTATACGAACTAGGTTCTGTGCACTTAGCGGGTGAAGTTTTTTTTGAAGGCGAACAAGCGCAATATAAGGGCGGCGAGTCAGCGGCGCTGGCACGTATTGAAGACTACTTTTTCGATAGCGACCGCATAGCCGAATATAAAGAAACTAGAAACGGCTTAGATGGTTGGGGCTTCTCCAGTCGGCTTTCTGCGTTTTTAGCACATGGCTGCGTGTCTCCGCGATATGTGGTTAAAAAGATTAAAGACTACGAAAACCAAAAAGTAGCCAATGACTCTACATACTGGCTCTTTTTTGAATTGCTCTGGCGTGAGTTCTTTCACCTTCAGCATTTAAAGCACGGTTCACGTTTTTTTGCATCAGGCGGCGTTCAGCAAAAACAGCCGAGCCATCAGCACAGCAAAGAGCGCTTTGACAACTGGTGTAAGGGTGATACCGGGTACAAAATCGTAGATGCCTGCATGAAACAATTAAACGCTACAGGATTTATGTCGAATCGTGGTCGCCAGTTGGTAGCAAGTTGTTTTGTGCATGAGTTAAATTTGGACTGGCGCTATGGCGCGGCCTATTTTGAACAACAGCTTATAGATTTTGATGTCGCCAGTAATTGGGGAAATTGGCAGTATTTAGCAGGCGTGGGTGCAGACCCTCGCGGACATCGGCAGTTTAATCTAGAAAAACAAACTGATATCTATGACCCAAAACACAAATTTATTGATAAATGGCTCAACACTTAAGCGCATGAATGTAGAGCAAAATACGCCAGCGACTGCCAGTACTCAGGCCTTTAGCGTAGTCTGGCTAAAGCGAGACTTGCGCCTGAGAGACCATCAACCATTGATGGCTGCTCAACAGTACAATTTGCCTGTACTGCTGGTTTATTTGTTAGAGCCCATCACCTTGCACGATGAACACATGGATGATAGGCACTGGCGTTTTATTTATCAGTCCCTGCAAGACATTAATGAGCAGCTTGCTGAAATGGACGTTAAGAGTATTGCTCTGCCGCCCGAGGGAAATAAGCCTTCTCGAGCAAAAGTTAATGTTTTATCTGGGGACGCGCTCGAAATATTTGATTATCTAAAGCGCTTAGGCATGCGTCATTTGTTTAGCCATCAAGAAATTGGTGTTGGCTCAAGCTACGAAAGAGATAAAGCTGTTGCTAAATGGTGCTCGGAAACTAAGCTTTGCTGGTCTGAGTTTGCGCATGGTGCAGTAAAGCGCCCCCTAGCGCACAGATTTGAATGGCGTAGTCATTGGCAAGAGCTTATGTCGCGGCCTATGTATGATGCAGATACCAAAGCTCTAACGCTCATTGACCTCACTGACCCACCTAAAACACTCGCATTCAAGGTGCCTAACGCATGGACTGCAAGCCCCGAGCGATTTCAAATCGGGGGTGAAAAACGAGCATGGCATGTGATGTATGATTTTTTTAAAGAGCGTGGCAAAGGGTATTTTGGCAATATAGGAAAACCTGAACAGGCCCGCAAAACATGTTCGCGCTTATCTCCATACTTGGCTTGGGGAAATATTAGTATTAAGCAGGTGTACCAATTTAGTCAGCGCTATCAGAAAAAACCAGGTTGGCAACGTTCGGTAAATGCATTTCAGGCACGCATAAGCTGGCACTGCCACTTTATTCAAAAATTTGAATCAGAATCTGAGATGGAGCATCGTTCGGTTAATCGTGCATATCAAGGCTATCCCTATTGTAGTGGCGAAACAATGCAAAAGCGTTTAGAGGCATGGAAACGCGGAAAAACCGGCATTCCTATTATTGATGCAGCAATGCGAGCGCTTATCCAAACAGGTTATTTAAACTTTAGAATGCGCGCCATGTTGGTGAGTTTTCTTTGTCATCACCTCGACGTTGATTGGCGAGAAGGTGTCGTGTATTTAGCACGGCAGTTTTTAGATTTTGAGCCTGGTATTCACTATCCACAGTTTCAAATGCAGGCAGGTGTAACAGGCACAAACACTATCCGTTTGTATAATCCCGTGAAACAGTCAATCGATAAAGACCCAGAAGGCGTGTTTATTAAAAAGTGGGTGCCCGAACTTGCAAATCTACCTAATGAACTGATTCATAGCCCTTGGACTATTCCTCCCCTAGAGGCGGCTATGTACGATTTTGATGTGGTCAAAGATTACGTCTTGCCCATTGTGGAGCCCGAACAAGCCGCACGCGAGGCGCGCAAAAAGCTGTGGGAGTATCGAGAGCTTGATGCTGTTAAAAAAGAAGCGCAGCGAATTTTGTATCAGCACTCTGTACTCAATTAAGTTATCTAGAAGGAATAAATTTAATTCTTTTGCTGTTTATATAAGCTATCGCTCGGGTCGTCTGATGACCGCGCTGCTTCGCTGCTCTGTTTTACTCTGGCGACCTGTTGTTTTACGCGTTTTTTCTTATCATCCTCTTCAAGCCATTTATTTAAAAAACGTATCTGTCCGTTTCTATACGCAGCATACGTAATGCGCAGAGCGTTGGACAGAATATCACTGTCAGTCCAGTTTGTTTTTTCAACGATTTCTTTGTAATTATCCATGGCTTCAGGCGTTATGTAGCCTCGCACCATCTTTTTACCAAGCTGCTTTTGGCGATCGCGGTAACGCTTTTGTTTTTCAGCGTTAGCCTGCATTTTTTTATTTCTCATACGAATCATGTCCTTGTTATAGCGATAGTGTAGAGGAAATCTGTTTAGCTGTTGACCTTTTCCTGAATTTTTCAATGCTTTTAGCGTTTTTTTTCAAATATTTGACTGTTCAGAGTTGTTTAGCGTACAAGTGTTCGCTAAATTACGCACTGCTTTCATTTAATTAAATATATAAGAAATAATATGACTGATAAACAACACCAATTTACACGTGATGAGCTACTTAAATGCAGCAGCGGCGAGATGTTCGGCCCAGGCAATAGCCAGTTGCCCGCGCCAAATATGCTTATGATGGATAGAATTTTGATGATCACGGAAGAAGGTGGAGAGCATGGTAAAGGCTATATTGAAGCCGAACTAGATATATCACCTGACCTTTGGTTTTTCGCATGTCACTTTCCAGGTGACCCGGTAATGCCAGGTTGTTTAGGTCTTGATGCCATGTGGCAACTCGTCGGTTTCTTCTTAGGTTGGGCTGGCGGCCCTGGTCGCGGACGCGCACTTGGGGTAGGCGAAGTGAAGTTTACCGGCCAGATACTACCCACAGCGAAGAAAGTAACATACAGGATAGACTTTAAACGTGTTATCAAGCGTAAGCTATACATGGGCATGGCAGACGGTTCAGTGTCGGTAGATGGAAGAGTCATCTATACCGCCAAGGATTTAAAAGTAGGATTGTTTCAAGATACCTCTTCATTTTAGGATATTTACGCACAAGCTAATCTTTTGAAAACGTATCGCTGTAGCAAACAAAAACGCCGAGCAATTGCTCGGCGTTTTTGTATTAATAAGTGACTATCGCGGATTAAGACCCAGTTGTCTATCGCCCGTGGCCTCTCGCCACCCGCCTAACCAATGTGACCTGGCATCAAATGCCTGAAATGGACAGTTTTCTTTTGAACGCCCCGAGATCCCTGCGTGATAACCTTTAGCGTGTGCTCTCGATAATTTATCTCTTTTTTGTCTCTTCATGAATAACCTCTCTTGATTAAAAGAAATGACATTTAGCGCCGGCAAAAGCTGTAGTTTGCTTGCATCTTTGTAAGCGACAACTGAAAATTACAAAGCAATAAAAATGTCACATATATAGAGATACGTCACAATGATGATTAGTTCAACCTACTGAGTCGTAAATATTAGGATGAATATTATAACTTGTTGAAAACAAGCGAATTGATTTTTGGACTATTTTTGTCTAATAAATGCGCTACTTATTTGCTTAGGTTATTAAAACAAAACAGGCCGCAATTTAAGCGGCCTGTAGCGGATTGTGTTTGAATTATTTGCGTGTAAAACGTCTAAATAACGCAATAAAACCGATAATAGATAAGAATATCAGGCTGTTACTAGCGCCTTCACGTGGTAAGTCGATTTCGTCGTCATCTGGCTCGGTGCATACGGGTGGCTCACCGCCATTTGGAGTAAGCTTTAACGCAACCACAGCTGTTTCTAAAACTTCATCACCATTTGCATCTAAAATCACTTCGCCTCTCACGTTCTTAATGCCGCGTAACACAGTGGCGTCGACCATAATCTCATTACTGTCATTAATGCTGTTAGCAGCAACTAAAGTATAGGGCGAATCACATGCAATAAAATCGTTTAAATTAACGAACTCACCCGATTGCATGTCATAGCGGAAGGCTTCTCTACGGCGAGGAGTGTTTGTATCTACCTCTGCGTCACCTACTATGATGCCATTGTTATTAATGTCTCTAGGAAAGGTCGATGAACTTACAAAAAAATCGGTGGGAAATTCAAGTGTTTCCGTATTCAAGTCATAGGTAAAAAATTTAGCTCTACCCTGACCATTAATCGCCTGAAGCTGATACCCAACGACGATACCAGAATCGTTAACACCAATACCGAAATTAGGTAATCTATCATCATCTTCAATCAAGCGTCTCGTTGTGCCATTTTCATAAATCATCGCCGCAGAAAAGGCTCTATTTTCTAACAACACAGGCCCAGAACCTATCGCAACTCCCAAGTTATTTATATCAACCGCTTCATTGCTAAAGTTGCGACTGTCATCCTCTTCGGGCGTAAACGTTAAATCGTATGCTTGTGTATCAATAACCTGACCTAGAGCATCTAACTGCCATATTGTTGCACGCTGAACAAATTGTTCTTGTACCCGCGTTTGTAATTCGTACAAACAAATCTCAAGGGGCACCGTAACCTCGGCTCCATTGCAGGTTTCAATTCCTTCGGTAATGGCATCTCGGACGTCTACCGAAGATATTCCCGCAACCTGCAAATTTTCGCTAATTGCGTTTGCTCTACTGATGCCTTCAAGTGTGTCATCAATCGGCATCAATGGGCTAACTTGGTTGTTATACTGAACAAAACCACGTTGCAAGAAATCAGCAATAACTGCGGTTATCTCGTTACCTTCGTCTGTAGTAAGAACGCTGGGAAAAAACGTGGATGCGCTGTTAGAAATAATATATTCGCCGTTTGCAGAATCTGCGCCCAAATAATTCATTCCAAAGGTAAAACCATTTGTTTCTTCGGTTTCTTCATCAAACCCAAAAACGTATTCAAGGTCGGTCCCATCTGTTTGATAAATCACACGACTCGCAAGCTTTTGCCCAAAAGAACTGAAGGTTGAGGAATTATTGCGAAATGCATTTACGACAATAGTGTAGTCGGAAGTATTAAAATCTCCCTGCGCAGCTGAATCTGGGTCTGTTAGGTTTGGAAAGTTAGCAACGTCAAACAGTGTCATATCAATCGGTGGATTGAATGGATTGGTTAGCGTGGTGAGCATTAATCCGGTGTTGTCGATAGATGAACCAAATTGATTAACTGATACATCAGTTACCGGTAATTCTAGTACATCGTATGCGCTTGCATTTGCTATGACTGGCGCAGCGCCTAAGGCTACTGCTACCATCAATAAGTTCAATTTCATTAAAGGTCCTGTTGCTACTCGTTATTTTTTAATGCTTCTAATGCTTCCCAGCGCTCAAATGCGTGTTCAAGTGCTGCTTCGTGTTTTTGTAACTCGTCCAATATTGGCTGAGTAATGTCGCTACTTTGCGAGAAGAAATCCGGCGCACTGATGCGCGTTTGCAGGCTTTCTATTTCATTCTCAAATGTTTCAATTTGCTTAGGTAACTGCTCAAGTTCTCGGCTATCTTTGTATGATAACTTGTTCGCGTTTTTTTGAGTAGCTTTCTCAGCTTTAGCTGGCCCTTTGGCCTGCTTTGAAACCTCAGGCGCTGCTTTTTTTTGCTTTGCCTGTTTCTTCTCATGCTGTTCATACCATTGTTGCGTATCGGTATATCCGCCTACAAAATGGTTAATAACACCACCGCCCTCAAAAACGAGGCTGGATGTTACCACATTATCAATGAATTCGCGGTCGTGACTCACTAAAAGAACAGTACCTTTATACTCAACTAACAAGGACTCGAGTAATTCCAGCGTTTCGACATCAAGGTCGTTAGTTGGTTCATCTAAAATCAGTAAGTTACTGGGTTTAAGCATCAGCTTAGCAAGCATGAGACGATTTCTCTCTCCACCCGATAAAGTCGATACTGGTGCATTGACTCGTTCTGGACTGAAAAGATAGTCTTGCAAATAGCTAATCACATGACGCGGAGAACCGTTAACCTCCACCTCGCGCTTGCCATCTGCAATCACATCAATTAAAGGCTTATCGAGTTCAAGTTGGCTGCGATGTTGGTCAAAGTAGGCAATTTCCAAATTTACGCCGCTTTGTACTTCACCTGAATCTGCTTTTAAGTCGCCCAATAATAGTTTAATGAGAGTCGATTTACCGCAGCCATTTGGCCCGATAAGCGCGAGTTTATCGCCGCGATTAATGAGTAAACTAAATTGCTCTAATAAGACTTGTTGTTCATATGCAAAGCTTACATTAGAGAGTTCAAATACCCGCTTGCCGGAACGCTGACCCTCGCCACTTTGAATAACCGCGGAGCCCAGCACTTTACGCCGCGCCTGATATTCCTCACGCAATGATTTAAGTGCCCTCACTCGGCCTTCGTTTCTGGTACGGCGCGCTTTTATGCCTTGGCGTATCCACACTTCTTCTTTGGCTAACTTTTTATCAAACTCTTTCTGATGGGTGGCTTCTACTTCTAAATCGTGGGCTTTTTGTTCGAGGTATTTATCATAACCCACTGGG
Organism: uncultured Glaciecola sp.; assembly: GCA_964418575.1. Classification (GTDB taxonomy): domain Bacteria; phylum Pseudomonadota; class Gammaproteobacteria; order Enterobacterales; family Alteromonadaceae; genus Glaciecola. Next base: position 14,069 of record CAYQMI010000027.1, on the reverse strand, counting down.
TAGGATGTCACCTGCCCTCTGTCGATATCAATAATCCGTGTTGCCATGTTGCGAATAAAGCTTCTGTCGTGGCTAATAAAAACCAAGCTACCTGAAAATGACATTAAGGTTTTTTCAAGCCATTTCACCATATCAATATCGAGGTGGTTGGTCGGCTCATCGAGTAAGAGCACATCAGGCTGACTAACCAAGGCTCTAGCAAGCGCCGCTTTTCTTCGCCATCCACCCGACAAATCACTGAGCAATTTATCTGCAGGTAAACTCAGCTGGGTTAATACATTTTCAATTCGCTGTTCGAGTTGCCAGGCGTTGTTTGCGTCAAGTTGCTCTTGCAAGGCCTGTAGCTTATTCATCGCCTGCTCAGAATAATCGGTAACAATTAAATTAGCCTGCTCATGATACGCTTTTATTAAATCAGCATTCTTGCCTAAACCTTCGGCAACGTAGTCGAACACTCGCGTGTCGTTATTCGCCGGAGGGTCTTGAGGAAGACGAGAGATAACCGTCTCTCCCGCAACAATTCGCTGACCATCATCAAGCTTAATTTCGCCGCTGATAACCTGCAATAGGGTAGATTTACCGCTACCGTTGCGGCCTAAAATACACACCCGCTCTTGGCTTTGAATATTCACTTCAGCGGCATCAATTAGGGGTGGCTTTCCAAATAAAATCGAAGCGTTTTTTAACTGTACAAGATTCATTTTACAAACTGTTCCAACATAGATATGTCAAAGGGCCAGCCTAATTCTGCTTGGCTATCTTCTCTTTTAATAACGGGAATGCGCACGGCATACAAGTGATACAACTCAGTTTCTTCACGAATGTTTTTCGTTTGTAATTTAATACCCGCTCTAAGCGATGGCGATAGTTGTTCATAAACGTCCATAGCGTGATCACAAAGCTCGCAGTGTGGCCCGGTAAAAAGCGTTAAATCAAGGGTGGTCAAACTCATTTACGCGTTAATTCCCAGCAGTGATGAATCTTCGGATTACGAGAAAAGTCTTCAGGCAGGGTTTTCGCACCTAAATCAACGGCACTAACGCCAAGTTCTTCCAGCGCACTTTGGTCTAGCTTAAACTTACGTAAGTTGTTGCTAAAATAAATAAAGCCGCCGCTTTGTAGGCAGTCTAAGGCATCTTTAATTAAAGCGATATGATCACGCTGAACATCCCAAGTATTGTCCATTCTTTTTGAGTTTGAGAATGAAGGTGGGTCGATGAAAATCGCATCAAATTTTGGCAGTTGACTATGGGCACGTTTGTTTAACCATTCAAGGCAATCTGCTTGTTCAAATACATGCGTACCCTGAATGTTATTTAATTCAAAATTGTCTTTTGCCCAGTTAATATAAGTACGCGACATATCGACGCTAGTAACTGACTTTGCGCCCCTTAGCGCGGCTTGCACAGATACACTGCCGGTATAACAAAAAAGGTTAAGCACATGCTTTTGTTTGCACTTTTGAGCAAACATTTGCCTCGTGGTGCGGTGATCTAAGAATAAACCCACATCCAAATAATCAGAAGGATTAATCAAAAACTTCGCACCATACTCACTCACGGTAATTCGTTTGCCGCTGTTGCTTTGCTTTTGGTACTGACTCGTTCCGCTTTGTCTAGCGCGCTGCTTCACAACGACATTTTGCGTGGCACATTTAAGGATGCTTGGAATGCGTAAAAGCGCCTGCTGAAGGCGTTCTTTTGCGACTGCCTCAGGCAGGCTCTTTGGCGCGGCATACTCTTGTACAATCACCCAGTCACCGTACACATCAATAGCAAAATTGTAATCTGGTAGGTCAGCATCGTAAATTCGGTATGCTTCTATGTTTTCGCGTTTTATCCACTTTTGTAAGCGCTTTTGATTTTTTATTAAACGATTTGCAAATTCTTCTGCTGCAGAGGCGTTTTGCGCTTCAAAATTCTCTAAGTTACCTTCATCCAAAAAGTAATTAGCAACCACACATTCAAGCTTACCGTTGTTCATGGCATAACGTTTGTTTGCGCGCAGTTTTAAGGCTTTTAAAAGCTGTTGGTCGCTGGATAACAGCGATATATGCCAGTTAGCAAAGTGTGTTTTAAAGTGTTTACCGAGGCCATCGAATAATGGCAGTAGGCCAACATATTCGCCTAAACGCTCACCATATGGAGGGTTACTGACCACAAAACCTGAGCTTTCTTTCACTTGTGCTTGTAGGGCATCGCATTGTTTAAATTCGATATATCGTGCCATACCAGAGGCTTGTGCATTTTCTCGCGCCATATCAAGCACTGTAGTACTAATATCAAAGCCATATATTTTTGCCGGCGGCGTCACTATCGCTTCAATCGCCGCTTCTTTTACTTCGTTCCACAGAGCCTTGTTATGCCCCAAATAATGCTCAAAGCCCCAGTGGAAGCGATGTAAATTAGGCGGTGTATTACTGGCAATCAGTGCTGCTTCAATCACAATGGTGCCAGAGCCGCACATCGGGTCTAACAAACATTCAGTAGTATTGTTTGCCCAACCGCTGCGCATTAATACCGCTGCAGCAACTTGTTCTTTGAGGGGCGCATCTCCCGCCTGCTCTCGGTATCCGCGCTGATGCAAGCTGGTGCCTGAAAAATCAATACAAATATCAAGCTTGTCGCGTCTGAGTCTGCCGTGTATTTGTACATCTGGGTCTTGGCGCGATACATCTGGACGTCTGCCGGTGATTTCAGTGAACTGATCCACCACAGCATCTTTAATTTTTAATCCACCAAATTGCGTATTGCGAATTTCTTTGTTTACGCCATTAAAGCGCACAGCAAACGCAGAGTTTACATCAAACTGTTCTGGCCAATTAACTTCCTGACTTACCCGATAAATGTCTTCGGCTTCTTTTATCGTGCCACTGGCTAATACTAACAATACTCGGTTGGCTATACGCGTATGCAGATTCAATTGATAAAGCTCTTTCAAGCTCACCGACAAACGACATTGACCAGGAGTAAGCTGAATCTGTCGCTCTTCCCCTAAAATTTGCTGTATTTCGAGCTTAAGTAATTCATCAAGCCCCTTGGCGGCGATTAATAAACATTCAAGGTTTTGCTCGTCTGCTTTTTGAACAATATGACTATCCATTTAAAAGCGCCTTCAAAAGTGGTGGACCTTGATAAATAAACGATGAATATACTTGCAACAGGCTTGCACCTGCATCAAAACGAGCTTGTGCATCACTTGCGCTGCTTATTCCCCCCACCCCAACAATGGGTATTTTTCCGCCAATTGCTTGATGCAGCGAACGCGTTACATCTTCACTTTTTTGGCACAGTACTTTGCCACTTAAGCCGCCCATTTCATTAGCGTGTTTGTGCCCAGCGACTGACTCTCTATCAAGTGTTGTGTTAGTAGCGATAACGCCATCCATACCAGTTTCTAATAAAGTATGGGCAATTTGTTCTATTGCGATTTGGTCCAAATCTGGTGCTATTTTCACTAACAGCGGAACCTGCTTTCCATTGGCGGTCTTTAACTTCTCTGTTTCACTGCGCAGGCCATCCAGTAAAGAATTTAAGGCCTCGCCGTATTGAAGATTACGAAGCCCTGGCGTGTTCGGCGATGAGATGTTAATGGTGATATAGGAGGCATGCTCATGTACTTTCTTCAAACAGATTAAATAATCACTTAAAGCGTCTTCTTCGGCGGTGTGCTTGTTCTTACCAATATTAATGCCCAGCACGCCTTGATAACGAGCCTGCTTTACCTGCTCTACGAGATAATCTACCCCTTTATTATTAAAGCCCATTCGATTGATAATCGCCTGATGTTCAGGAAGTCTAAATAGTCTAGGCTTATCATTACCAGCTTGCGCTACAGGCGTTACCGTACCGACTTCTATAAAACCAAAGCCCATCGCGTCAAATGCGTCTATGCACTCTCCATTCTTATCTAAGCCCGCCGCAAGCCCGATAGGATTTTTAAAATCTAAACCAAAACAAGACACTGGCTTTGACGGCAGTTGCTGGGTATAAAGTTCGTTGAGCATATTGCGCTGTGAGCGCTTAAGGAAGCCGATGGTAGCGTCATGACTAAATTCAGGATCGCACGACAGCAAGAGCTTTTGGATAATGGGGTACACAATTTTCCTTGAGTAACTGGATAAAAGATATAAAAACGCCCTGCAAGCAGGGCGTATAGTATAACCTAAAAGCGCTATAGTTTAATGGTTTGCGCTTATGCTTAACAGCATCAATTCACGTAAAGCAACAGAAAACTTCGCAAACTCGTGATTATCCGAGGTTTTGAACTCGGTCATCATGTGATACCAGCGGTCTAGCTTAACTTTGTTCTCATCAATCCAGGCCTCTAGCACTTTATCTGCGTCTTTACTTTTCGGTGCAGAATTTAACAGCACGGTTGTTAGCGCTCTTTGCTGCCAGTCAAGTTCTTCACGATACGAAGCCCTTGCAAGAGCCTGCCAATGATTGCCCACGTTTTGCTGATTAATTTGCTCTAAGAACCAGTGCAATTCAAATTTACTACCTAACTGATAATACAAACGCGCAACGAGATCCACTGGGCGTTTTTCAGTTTCAGCTATTTGTACCAAATCCATGCTAGAGAACATATTGCTTAAACTTGCCACTCTATATGCGCAGGTCTCAGGTACATTTTGACTCACCAGTTGCGCTGTGCGCTTCTCAACTTGTGCTAATTCAGAAGCAACTAAGTAATTGCCGAGGTTTTTATTAATAGTGGCAAATGGTGCGCGGTACTTATCAATTGCTGATTGAATGTCTGCTAAATTGTCGCCGTGACGTAAATACCAGCGAGCGGCTCTACGAAGAGAGCGACGCATATCGTCAAGCAACTGAAGTTGCACGTTGGCATCAATAATATTGTCAAGGTCTTCCACCTCTTCCCATAAAGACGCCATATCGTATACGCCTTTAACAATGCTATAAGCATGTGCGATTTCAGCTACCGAAGCGCCGGTTTCTTCTTTCAAGCGAAACACAAAATTAAGCCCCATATCGTTAACCATTTCGTTGGTTAGCTTAGTGGCAATAATTTCACCGCGTAAAGGATGCAGCTGCATTTGCTCTTGATATTTATCGCGCAGTATCGGCGGAAATGCATTTACAAGATGTTTCTCGTAGTAAGCGTTTTTCGTAATGGCATCGATATTAAACGCTTCCTTGAGCACCATTTTTCCATAGGCAATCAATACTGAAAGCTCAGGACGCGTTAAACCTTGACCTGTAATAACGCGCTCAGATATTTCATCGTCAGAAGGTATAAATTCTAGCTCACGATTTAAAGCTCCGTCTCGCTCAAGCCCATGAATAAATCTCAATTGTTCTTTAAGCTGTTTTACACCTGCCAAGTGGGTAATGGAAATAGACTGGGTTTGACGATAGCAGTCATCAATGACAATTTCACCCACGTCATCGGTCATGTCATAAAGCAACTTGTTGCGTTGTTTTATGGTCATATCGCCATTAGCAACAAGGCTGTTGAGCAATATTTTGATGTTCACTTCGTTATCTGAACAATCAACACCGCCAACGTTGTCAATAAAGTCAGTGTTAACGTGCGCGCCTTTAGCAGCAAGTTCTATTCGGCCCAACTGTGTCAGACCTAAGTTACCGCCCTCGCCTATAATTTTAGCTCTAACGTCTTTGCCATTTACTCTTAGGCTATCGTTAGCTCTATCGCCTACATCAGAATGGCTTTCTTTTGAGCTTTTGATGTAAGTGCCGATACCACCGTTCCAAATCAAATCTACCGGCATTTTTAGTACGTTGTGAATAAGCTCATTAGGTGCCATCGATGCTTGCTTCGTGCCTAAACAGGCCTTCATCTCTGGTGAGAGTTTGATAGATTTGTCGCTACGCTTAAATATGCCGCCGCCTTTTGAGATCAGCTCACGGTTGTAATCGTCCCAATTTAAACTAGGATCGGCGAACAATCGTGTGCGCTCTTTATAACTTGAGGCTGGGTCTGGGCTTGGGTCAAAGAAAATATGCATGTGGTTAAATGCACATACAATCTTTGTTTGCTCAGATAAAAGCATACCGTTACCGAAAACGTCACCAGACATGTCGCCAATGCCAACGCAGGTAAACGGTGTGGTTTGGCAATCGATACCAATTTCTCTGAAGTGACGCTTAACAGATTCCCAAGCACCTTTCGCGGTGATACCCATTTTCTTATGGTCATAGCCGACACTACCGCCAGAGGCAAAGGCATCTCCCAACCAGAATTTAAATTCATCAGAAATGCCGTTAGCAATATCAGAGAAAGTCGCCGTACCTTTGTCGGCCGCTACCACTAAATAAGGGTCGTCTTCATCTAAACGCACTACTTGTTTAGGAGGAACAACTTTGCCATCAATAATATTGTCGGTGATGTCTAGTAAGCTGCGAATAAAAATCCTGTAACATGCTTGCCCTTCTGCTTGCATAGTTGCTCTATCGGCATCTTTTGGCATGCGTTTACACACAAAGCCACCTTTTGCGCCGACAGGAACAATAACCGTATTTTTAACCTGTTGCGCTTTTACCAAGCCAAGAATTTCTGTTCTGAAATCCTCCATACGATCTGACCAGCGTAGACCGCCACGCGCTACTTTACCGCCGCGCAGATGCACACCTTCAACGCGCGGAGAATAAACAAAAATTTCAAATTTTGGCAAAGGCAGCGGCATTTCTGGAATGCGCTGTGGCAATAACTTAAACGACACATAGTGTTTAGCATTACCATTGTCGTCGTTTTGATAGAAGTTTGTTCTAAGTGTCGCGTCAATAAGATCTAAGTATCGGCGAATAATACGATCATCATCCAGGTTCGATACTTTATCGAGCTGCTGATGAATACTCTGTTGCATAAGCTCGAGTTTTTTAGCGCTGCGCTTTTTCTCTGGGCAGAATTTTAAATCAAAATACGCAATTAAATCTTCCGCTATCTCAGGATAAGATGCCAAGGTGTTCGCGATATAATCGATACTGAAAGACGAGCCGATTTGACGCATATACTTCGCATAAGCACGCACGATGGTAACCATGCGACCAGGAATTTGTGCGCCTAAAATCAGGCGGTTAAATCCATCGTCCTCAAGCTGAGCGCTCCACACATCAGAGAAAGCATCTTGGAACAAGGCCTGTGCTTGCTCCATATCAAAGTCGTGGCTCTGCTTGTGTAACATGGTGAAATCCATCACCCAACTAATTTGACCGTTTTCATTAGTAACCCGATAAGGACTTTCATCGATAACTCTCAGGCCAAAGTTCTCAAGCATCGGCAACACGTCCGACAAATGAATCGGTTCATTTAAGTGATAAAGCTTAAGTTTAACGATGTCGGAGTTTTTGCTTTCTTCCTGCGGACGATAAAATAGTATATCCAGCGGGCTCTGCTGCGTAAGCGATTCAATATATTGAATATCAACTAAAGCGGCGCTTGGCAGATTTTGCTCTGCGTAACTGCGTGAAAAGGCATTATCGTATTTACGAACAATCGATTTACCATTTTCTTCACCGTAATATGCCTCAAGCTTGGCGTTAAGTTTATCTTGCCAGGACTTTGTTAATTCAATGAGGTTTTTCTCTATTTCGTTCACATCGAACTCCATATTATTATTTGAGACGCGCGCAATATAGTGAGTTCTAGCGTAAACACTCTCAGAAAAATAAGTGTTAAATTCAACCTCGTCCTTGGCACTAAATGACCGTTTTAACAATGCTTGGGTGTCTTTACGCAACTGCGTGTTGTAGCGTTCTCTGGGCACATAAACCATACAGGAATAAAAACGACCAAAAGTATCGCGCCTAACAAAGAGCTTCGACATTCCTCGCTCTTGCATCTGAAAGATGCCGAGAATTATCTGCGCAAGTTCTTCGTCAGAAGTTTGTAATAGCTCATCGCGAGGATAGGTTTCAACAATGTTCACAAAAGCTTTGTAAGCATGAGTGCCAATCTCAAAGCCCGACAAACGACACATGCGATCAATCTTTTCTTTCAGCATGGGCAAGTCAGTTGCACTGCTATTGTAAAACGACGCTGAATATAGCCCTAAAAAGCGATGTTCGCCGGTCACATTGCCCTTTTCGTCAAACACTTTTATACCAATGTAATCCATATAAGCAGGACGATGCACGCGTGAATGCGTATTGGTTTTAGTAAGAATAAGTGGATTACTCGAAAGCGCTTCATCACGCGCGGTTGCCGGCATTTGCGACAATAGCCGCTCTTTGTCGCTTACCGAGTTTTTCATCAGACCTAAGCTACTGTCGTTATCAGGAACCCAGCGGTGATCGCCTTCAATGGCAACCACGGAGTAATAACGATAACCCATCAAAGTAAAGTTATGGTCGTTTAGCCAATTTAAAAAGGTTTTTCCTTGCGACTTAACGTCTTTGGACGCTTTACTATAAGATTTGTCAGCTTGTTTGGTAATATCAGCGAGCTTTTCACGCATTGCTTTCCAATCAGAGACTGAAAGCGAGACCTCAGACACTACAGAATGCAGTTCAGTGGTTAGTTTCTTAATGTCCTCGGCTCTAGACTGTCTGTCGACTTCGATAAAGAAGACCGTCTCCGAATGATGCTGTTCTTTACGAGCTTCAGGATTTACAAACTCCGTTAAGCGATTTTCAGCATCTCTCTTGAAGTGCATAGGTGTGTGTAAAATAAGGTGCGACGTAATGTGCAGACGATTGATTGCCATGCGAATGGAATCAACCAAAAATGGCATATCATCGACAATAATCTGAATAATGGTGCGTGAAGACTGCCAGCCGTGTTTCGCGATTTCAGGGTTGAAGACCCGAATAAGAGGGCTACCTTGTTGTTTTTCTTGGAGCTGCTGCCATAGGCTTAAAATAGTGCCGTACAAATCGCTGTCGCTGCGCCCTACTAAATCATCAAACGACATATTTTTAAACAGCAATTGCCCAAACTGCTGAACTAACTGCGCATCTTTATCGTCGACCTTTTCATTTATGAGTGAGAAGACCTGCTCTAAGAGCACCGAATGTTGATGATGTGTGACCGTCATATGCAATCTCAATATATTTTGTTAAAAGACTAATCCTTTGTTAACGGTATTTTCCTAAAAATATTAATAGTTTACTAGTAATTATTAACGAGTTTTTTACAGTATGAATAAGCATTTCATATTTTTGCATAATAAAAAGGAGTCAATCGACTCCTTTAAAAACAATGGCCTCAAGCAACTGAATATTATCATGCCTTATAGCTCAATATACCGCGCTTGGCCGATGGTCAGACAAGCGAATAAGTATGTATATTTATTTTTCTTGCTTGCCTTGCTCTGATGACTTAAACCACAGCAAGCGCGCTATTGCCGGTAAAACGATGATTGCACCAAGCATGTTCACAACAAACATAAAGGTTAACAGTATTCCCATATCCATTTGGAACTTCAGCGATGAAAATACCCAAGTGCTCACGCCAATTGCTAATGTAATACCGGTAAATAATACCGCACTGCCCCTTTCTTGAAGCGCAGCATAGTATGCTTGTTGAACACTTTCTCCTTCGCGTAAGCGATTATTCATAGTGGATAGAATATAAATTCCATAATCAACGCCAATACCGACACCAAGCGCAATAACCGGCAAGGTGGATACGGTGAGTCCAATCTGTAGATAGGTCATCAAGGCTTGAGCCAATATCGACACGACATATAGCGGCACAACAACAGCCAAAGTAGCGCGTAGCGACCGGAAGCTTATCAAGCAAAGCAGAATTACCGCTCCAAATACATAATACAGCATTGGGTCTTGCGACGACTCAACGGCCTCGTTAGTTGCAGCCATTACACCGACAGGCCCAGACGCTAACTTAAATGACAGCTCTTCACTTTCATATTTTTGGCGTATTTCTTTTACGGCAGCAACAACAGTATTAATCGTTTCTGCCTTGTGGTCTTCCATAAACAGAATAACCGGCATCGCAGAACAATCACTGTTAAGTAAGCCTGAAGAAGTAGGTACGCGAGATACAGCTTGTACCATGGTGGCCTGATTACGAGGTATAACTTGCCATTTTGGATTACCTTCGTTGTAACCCGCATTTACTTGTTTGGCGACTGATGCAAGAGAGATTGCCGACTGCACGCCGTCGATGTTGCGCATGCGCCATTGGAAATCATCAATTGCCGACATCATCGTATAGTCTGTGCAGGCTGATTCAGGACCTTCGACAATTACCGATATGTAATCGACGGTAATTTCGTATTTATCAGTGATCAAGAAGGTATCTTGATTATAACGGCTATCTTCATGCAGTGCAGGTGCCCCAGCGTGCAGATCACCAATTTTAAGTTCTCGAGCCTGGTTCATACCCCATGCAAATAATACTGAGGTAACGGCTACAATTAGAATTGCGGTTTTACGAGATGCACAGAGCGACACCGTTTTCCACAGTTTCGAATCTTTGCTTTTTGCTAAATAACGCTGCTTGTTACTTTCACTCAGTTTGGCGTAAGACATCAAGACCGGCAGCAATAACAAGTTTGTTAAAATGATAACCGCAACACCCATGCTTGCAGTGATGGCGAGTTCTCTGATGATACCGATATCAATTACCAGTAATGTCATAAAACCAACGGTATCGGAAAGTAGTGCGATACCGCCAGGTATAAGCAATGTTCTAAAAGCGTGCTGAGCTGCAACTTTGACGTCCATCCCTTGTGCGGCTCGCTTGCCTACAGAATTAATCATTTGCACGCCGTGACTCACGCCTATCGCAAAGACCAAAAATGGCACCAGAATCGACATAGGATCCATACCAAAGCCGAAGACAGTCAACAGTCCTAGCTGCCAAATTACAGCGATAAATGAGCAAGCTAACGGAAGAATAGTCAGCATGATGGAACGACAGAAGAAAAATACCATCACAGCGGTAATTGCTATGGCAATCGCAAAGAACATTACTACATCTTTGGCACCATTTGCGACATCTCCAATCATCTTGGCAAAACCAATGATGTGGATGCTGATACGATCAGTTTCGTATTCGCCTCGAAGCTGCTGTTCTAGTTCGTCAGCTATCGCGAGAGTATCAAGTGTTTCACCGGTCTCTGGGTCAATCTCTAGGAGTTGCGCTGTTACCATTGCGCAAGTGAAATCGTTAGATACCTGACGTCCAACAATGCCGGCTTTGTCGATGTTTTTACGCACCAATTCTAGGGCTGCTGGGTTGTTTGAATTGAAGTCTGCAGGTATTACTGGGCCGCCTGAGAAACCACCTTCAACTATCTCAGTAAAACGCGTAGACGGGGCAAAAAGCGAAACTACTAAAGAACGGTTTACGCCGTTGATGAAAAACACCTGGTCGTGAACGTTTTTTAAAGTATCAAAAAATGCTTTGTTAAAGATATCTGATTCAGTGTCGCAAACAGATACTAGTATGTTATTCGCACCACCAAAATTCTCTTTGTGCTTAATATAAGTCTGCATGTACTCATGGTTAAGCGGAATATTTTTTGTAAAGCCAGCGTCGAGTTTTAATTGCGATGCCTGATACATGAGCAACAAGGTAATTGCTGCAAATATCGAAATCACCACGCCTCGATGACGAAATATAGCCTTCTCAAATGTGTTAATTAATGCATTCATAGAAAATAAATTACTCTACGGGTTGAAGGCCATTTGCACTCACCGCGGTAAGCACATCACCAAATAAGAAAGCATTGCTAATGCTCGAAGATATATCAGTTGCAATTTTACGCAACGCTAGATGCGTTCGGCAGCCTTCGCTGTTTGCAGCTTGAAGCGACTGGGGCTCGTCGCCCGTCGCTATTTTACTTGGGTCTAGCTGCAGCACTACCCCATTGTTGCCAACGATAAATACATCATCATCAATAGCGACAATAGAATTCAAAGAAGTCGTGACACAGGTGTTTATTTTAAGCCACTGCTCATCGCTATTTTTTACATACATATTTCCACGCAAACCAGCAGCGATCTCCATACCGTTGGGCAATTGCTGTACGTCAAAAAATGAGCCGCTATAGTCCACCTCAAAACGCTCCCAGCTTTGTCCTTTATCATTGCTCTTAGCGATTAAACCAGCCTCTCCTACCAAATATAGGTCTGACTCTCGCTTACTTAAACGATTGAAATGAGGAAATATGTAGTTGAGTTCTTCCTGATAGAACTCGGGATCATCAGCAATACTCTCCAAATACTCGTTATCATCGTCTGATAGTAAGGATACCTGTTGTTCTTGTTCCCAAGTTTTACCTGCATCCTGGGTTCTGTAGAATAAACCATACCCGCCTATTGCAATTGCCTCAGTTTCGCTTACAAACATAACGTCTAAAAATGGTCGGTCTAAGTCGACTTTACTGAAAACTACTTCCCAAGTATTGCCAGCGTTAGCTGAGCGCAGTATCGTGGCATCATGACCAACCGCTAATAATGTATCGCCATATCCGTCAACCGCAGTGAGAGTGACCGTACTAGGAACTTCTACTTGGCTTAGTTGGCTTGAATCACCCACCAAAACATGCCCTCTCTCACCGACGACGACCGTTTGATTACCGCCGTAAACGTCTAAAAGCATCGATTCTTTTACGAGCGGAGCAATGTATGATGATTCTGCATAGGTCATAAAACTGCAGACAAACGCAAAAGTAGTAACAGCTAATTTATTAATCACACGCATCCTATAAATTATAACTAAAAAAAACGGCTGGCAGAGCCAACCGTTATTTGTTTAACGCTTGCCTTCGCGCCTCAGAGCCTGAGGAGTAAACTCCCTGTCATCTGGGCGAACAGTAAAGTCATACATTCTTTCCTCGTTATCAAGGCCTACCGCCAAGTAACGTCGTGAATTTAAGTCATGATACACATCTAATGTAGACCAATGCGTAGGCACGTCATAATAGTTTACACCATATGCTAACGCAACACGATATAACTCACCGCGATTATCGTACATGTCTGCAACATGAATTTGCCAGCTATCCTCGTCAATGTAGAACACACGTTTTTGATAAACATGACGGAACTCGTCTTTAAGTGTCGCCTCTACCACCCACACGCGATGCTTTTGGAAGCGCGTTAAGTCTGGGTTAATGTGACCAGCTTGCAAAATATCACCATAACTTACTTTGTCGCTGTGCAACTTGTAGTTGTTATACGCAATAAATAGCTCTTGCTTGCCTTTAAGTTCCCAGTCATATCGATTAGGTGAACCATTAAACATATCGAAGTCGTCAGTTGTGCGCAAACCGTCAGCAGCAGTACCTGGTGCATCATATGCAATATTCGGTGCACGACGCACGCGGCGTTGACCAGTGTTATAGGTCCAAGCTTGGCGAGGCTCTTTGATCTGATCTAGCGTTTCATGCACTAGCAAGGCTGTGCCTGCTAAGCGCGCTGGATTGGTTACCGACTGCTTAAACTTAAACAGCATGTTATCTTCTAGCAGGCCTTCTGGGGTTGCATCTGGCTCTGCGTATTTGATAAGCAAGGTTTCGTCAAAGCCAATAACATTGTAGTCACCACCTGCTGTAACCGCTGCCTGACCACCATAACGCTGAACCGCTTGACCTCGATATCTGAGGATATGGTTCCATATTGCCTCAAGACCGTTTTGTGGAATCGGGAATGGAATACCAATTGCTGCACCGGTTAAACCGTTACCACCATCGAGTAACTCGGCTGTAGTTGCGTTTGATACAGTTGCATCGTATACGCTCTGAGGATTAGATGCAGTGCGGCGAGTTTCGTAAATCGGCATGCGATAGGTTTCAGGGTACGTCGTAAATAACGCTTTTTGTCCTTCTGATAAAAACTCCGAATATTCCTGATAATTTTCTGCCGTAATGGTAAATAAAGGCTTATCTTCTGGAAAAGGGTCTATATGAAAACCACCTGGCTCAAAACCAGCCGGTGGAGTGGTTATCCCACCCGTGTAAGCCGGAATGCTTCCATCAGCATTGGCGGACATTTCTCCGCCTAAGGGCGTTAGCTCTGCTCCGAGTTTTGCAGCCTCAGCTTCAGATACTTTAGCAAGCGCTGAATGACTGGCAACTGCTATTGCAATACTCGCTGCAATTACACCAAATTTCT
>CAYQMI010000026.1:2511-34913 GCA_964418575.1 uncultured Glaciecola sp. | reverse complement strand
CGTTATTAGTTTTAATGATAATTATCGTATCATTAAACAAATTTTTGTTATGGTAGCTTTGCATTATGATTTATAGCACAGTATTTCATCATGAATAACTATTTAGAGTTGAGTGTGTCGCTATGGACTTTTCATACAATCAAAAAACCCAAGATTATTTAGGTCGCATTAAAGCCTTTATCGCTGAGCATATTGAGCCAATTGAAGAGCAGGTGTATGAGGAACTGCATGAGCTTAATCCTGATGGGAACTGGCAAAATTGGCAGTGTCATCCGGCTATTGAGCCGTTAAAGCAAAAAGCAAAGGAAGCGGGATTGTGGAACCTGTTTTTACCTGATGCTGAGTTGGCTCAAGGGCTAACGTGCAGCGAATATGCGCCACTTGCTGAAGAGACCGGCCGTATTCTGTTTGCACCCGAAGTGTTTAACTGCAACGCGCCTGATACAGGCAACATGGAAGTGCTTTATCATTTTGGCAATCAAGCACAAAAAGACAAATGGCTCACTCCCCTTTTAAACGGCGAAATTCGCTCTGTTTTTGGTATGACCGAGCCTGATGTAGCTTCATCTGACGCAACCAATATGCAAGCGACCATTAAAGAAGATGGCGATGAACTGGTTTTAAACGGTAAAAAGTGGTGGAGCACGGGCTTAGGGCATCCTAATGCGAAAGTCATGATTTTCATGGGCCTGTCTAACCCCGAAAACGATAAACATAATCAACACAGCATGGTAATTGTGCCGCTTGATGTAAAAGGTCTTACTGTTAAACGCATGCTCACCGCTTATGGGGATTACGACGCACCATTTGGCCATGGAGAGATGCACCTTGATAATGTGCGCGTGCCAAAAGAAAATCTATTAGTAGGCTTAGGTAAAGGCTTTGCTATTGCTCAAGGTCGCTTAGGCCCGGGCCGAATCCATCATTGCATGCGCGCAATCGGTATGGCTGAAAAAGCATTGGCGCTTGCCATAAAACGCGGTAAATCGAGAGTGGCATTCGGCCGACCGATTATTGAGCTAGGCGGCAATAAAGAACGTATAGCACAAGCACGTATGGCAATTGAGCAAGCGCGTTTACTTACGCTGCAAGCCGCTTGGAAAATCGACAACCTAGGTGTTAAAAACGCGATGGTTGATATTTCCGCGATTAAAGTGGTTGTGCCCAATATGCTTTGTGATGTGGTTGATATGGCGGTGCAAATGCATGGCGGTGGCGGCATGTGCAATGACTTCCCATTAGCTCGCCTTGCAGCAGGTGCACGCGCATTAAGACTCGCTGATGGTCCTGATGAAGTGCACATGGGAATGGTATCTCGTTTAGAATTGAAAAAGTATTTGTAAGTTATGACGCAATCAAGCATAGATAAAGCAGGCAGTATTCGCCCCGGTGAAGAGCTACCAAACGAAGCCCTTAGAGCCTGGCTTGATGAGCGTATTGGCGATTTACACGGTGAAATGAACGTCACTCAATACTCAGGTGGTGCATCTAACTGGACCTATTGTCTTGCTTTTGAAAACCGCTCGGTAATTCTGCGTCGCCCTCCTGCAGGCACAAAAGCCAAAGGTGCGCACGATATGGGTCGTGAGTTTCGTTTGCAGCAAGCGCTAAAGCCCGTTTTTGATAAAGTCCCTAGTATGCTCGGCTATACCGATGACGAATCGGTGATTGGCGCAGAATTCTACATCATGGAAAAATTCGATGGCATCATCCCTCGCAAGCATTTTCCTAGAGGCTTAAATATTGATAAAGCCCAAGCCAGAAAACTATGCGAAGTGGCCCTCGATGAACTCATTAACTTGCATAACGTTGACTATAAAACCGCCGGCCTTGATCACATTGGCAAAGGCGAAGGCTATACAACTAGGCAAATAAGCGGCTGGATAAACCGCTATACCAAAGCCAAAACATGGAACGTTCCAAGTGCTAAAAAAGTCATGAAATGGCTTGAAACCCATCTTCCCGAAAAAGAGACCATTTGCATCACGCATAACGATTATCGCTTCGATAATTTGGTTTTGGCCGGCGATGATCCCACCAAAATTATAGGTGTGTTGGATTGGGAGCTGGCTACACTTGGCGATCCGCTTATGGATTTAGGCAATAGTTTGGCTTATTGGGTACAAGCCGATGACGACTTTTTAGCAAAAAGCACGCAACGTCAACCCACCGACATCCCGGGTATGATGACTCGCCAAGAAGTGATTAATTACTATTGCGAGAAGCAAAACCTAGAACCTAAAGACTTCGATTTTTATGAGGTTTATGGCCTGTTCAGACTAGCGGCAATTGTGCAGCAAATCTATTATCGCTATCATCACAAACAAACGCGCAACCCCGCTTACAAGAATATGTGGGTGTTTGTGCATTACCTTCTCTATCGCTGCAATAAAATAATTAAAAGAGGCTAAGAGCTTGAGACAAAACATACTTATTACCGGCGCTAGCTCAGGCTTAGGGCGCGGCATGGCAATTGAATTTGCCAAAATGGGACGTAACTTGGCACTTTGTGCAAGAAGAACCGAGCGCCTTGAATCACTTAGGCAAGAACTCGAGCAAATTAACCCGAATATTACGGTACTCATCAAACCTTTAGATGTTGATGATCACGACGCTGTATTTACCGTGTTTAAAGAATTCAAACAAAGCTTTGGTCAGCTCGACAGAGTCATTGTAAATGCTGGAATGGGCAAAGGTGCCTCTATTGGCACAGGCTATTTTAAAGCGAATAAACAAACCGCTATCACCAATTTTGTATCTGCCCTTGCGCAATGCGAAGCCGCCGTTGAAATATTCAGAGAGCAAAATTCTGGACATCTTGTGACCATATCCTCAATCAGCGCGGTGCGAGGCTTTAGGCGTGCTCTCAATGTTTATGCAGCCACCAAAGCAGCGATCACTTCATTAAGTGAAGGCTTGCGGTTAGACTTGATCAACACGCCAATTAAAGTCTCTACTTTGCACCCAGGCTTTATTAAAAGCGAAATCAACGAAAAAGTTGAAAAAGTGCCTTTCATGGTAGATACCGAAACCGGCTGCAAAGCCATGGTTAAAGCTATCGAAAAAGAAGGCGGCAACAGCTACGTGCCCGCGTGGCCTTGGGTCTTTATGCAGTTTATTTTAAGAATAGTACCGCTCTCAATGCTTAAGAAAATGAGCTAACTGTGCAAGAAACCGTTTTTACTCAGTTTGTATTGCCAGGTGTGCTTGCGCTCATCATGTTTGGGATGGGCCTGAGCCTAACGGCAAGCGACTTTGTTAGATTGTTCAAAATGCCAAAGCCGGTATTAATTGGTATATTTGGCCAACTGATTGCCCTGCCGTTTGTAGCCCTTGGTCTTGCGCTTGTATTCAGTGCACCTACTGAGATTGCCATCGGCCTAATGATACTGGCGGCCTGCCCTGGCGGTACCACCTCTAATCTAATTAGTCATATCGCAAAAGCCAACCTAGCGCTTTCGGTCAGCCTAACCGCAATTACAACCATGGTTTGTGTATTTACGACCCCGCTTTTAATCAAATACAGCATTGGCTTTTTCTCAGAAGAGCAGAGTGTGTCGTTTTCTTTGTTAGATGCATCACTGGGATTGTTGGTGATTTCCATCGTGCCAATCTTATTTGGCATGTTGTTCAGAAAAGGTTTTAGCACCATCGCTCTTAAAGCTGAGCCTTGGTTTCGTAAGCTTGCATTAGTATTTATGCTTTTGCTTATTGTTATTATTACCTATCAAGAACGCGACATGATGTCGGTCGCCTTTCCTGATGTCTTCTTGCTTGCGATGGGCTTGAACATTGGCGCTACTGCCGTTGGTTTGTTTTTGGCTCACGTGAGTAATGTATCTGCAAAAGATGGACTTACGCTCGGCATTGAAATTGGCACACAAAACGCGTCGCTGGCAATTTTAATTGCGGTAAGCTTTATCAAAGAGCCATCCTTTGCGATTGCAGCAGGTGTATATGGCGTCACTATGTATATAGTGGCATTTTGCTTAGTCGCATTAAAACGCAATAGTCTTAAAGCTAAGGTATAAGCAAACAAAGCTTGCTTAAAGATTGAATTTTAGCCAGTTTTTAAGCAAACTTACGGTCTAATTTGTTCACGGACTTCGTATTAGCATGCGACCTTTAAAGGCATTTGCCTCCCTCTTTTTTTCTATTGCCTTGTTGCTCGGCGCGTCAGCTGCATTCTCACAAACATCTGAAACAACCGACTCTTCTGCAAACAACTTGCTCTTAGCAGATGCAAACTCCCCCGCCGTACAAGTTGATGCAGAGCATTTAGACAAAGTCATTCAAAACGCTTTAAGCCAGTTTCACACGCCCGGCATGAGCGTAGCGATTGTGCACAATAATGACGTCATTTATGAAAAAGGCTTCGGGCAAGCAAATATCAAAGAACAAAACGAAGTCTCTCCAAGCACCTTTTTTAGACTTGCCTCAACCAGTAAAGCCTTCACGGCTGGCGCTCTAGGAATATTAGTCGACCAAGAAAAACTACAGTGGGATGATTTAGTCATCGACCATTTACCAAACTTCAGAATGAAAGATGCTTACGCCACTGCCCAGTTTACGGTTGAAGATTTACTCACGCATAAAAGCGGATTATTAAGCGGTGCCGGGGACAGTATGATTTGGCCAGAGCCAAGTGGCTTTAGCCGTCAAGAAGTGATTGAAAACCTGCGTTTTTTGACCCCTGAATATGACTTTGGCCGCGAATATGCTTACAGCAACGTTATGTATATCACTGCCGGCGAACTTATAGCAAAAATCTCAGGGCAAAGCTTTGGCGAATTTGTTGATGAGCATATCTTCGGCGCCTTGAACATTGAATGTTATGCGGGGGAAATGCCTGAATCAGCTGTAACAAAAAGCGCCATGAGCTATGGGCATAATGATGAAAAAGGCATTTACGAAATACCTCGAAACGCAATTTATGGTGAAGCACTTATGTCGTCTGCCGCTGGTGGTATTGTATGCTCAAGCCAGGGAATGGCAAAGTGGATTAAAGCGCTATTGCGCCCAGAAACCCTGCCGTTTTCTGTACAACAGCTCGAAAAAATGTGGCAAAGCCATACGATTTTAGGCGTTTCAGATGCTGAAAAAGAGTGGAACGGTACGCACTTTAAAAACTACGGCATGGGCTGGCGCATAGAAAATGTAGGCCAGTATAAGCTGGTATCTCACACTGGCACGCTCTCGGGTTATCAGGCCTATGTTGCACTTATTCCGGAACTAGATATGGGTTCAGTGGTGCTAAACAATGGTTCTAACTATGGTGCTCGTGGTGCGGTGATGCAAGCCATTGTGAATATGTTTGTTAGCACAGAGCAGAAGGACTGGGTGCAGCAATATATCGATTATCAAGACGAACGCGAAAAAGCGTATTTAGCCAGAGCAAAGACCCCAGAAGCCAGCGCCAAGATGACGCTCGAATTAAAAGCCCTCGAAGGTAAATACCGCGATGAATGGTTTGGCGATTTCATGATTTCCAAACAGGGCAAGCAGATGCGCATCGAATCATCTCGCATGAAAACCCTTACCGGCACCATCGAGGGTTTTCAGGATAATATATTCAAAATTGTATGGGACAATCAAAACGCAGCCTCTGATGCCTTTTTACGCACGCTCTTAAGTCTTGATCGTGAGGTAGCCTCTTTCAAACTGCACCCTTTTTCAGTGAACGAAAGAAACAACCATGAATGGCGCGATATGCACTTTATTAAAGTTGAAGATGAATAAAGCAAAACTGTAATAAAAACCAATAAAAAGTTAGGTACGAGCAATAATGAAGATTAAAAAAATGCTAAGCAAAAAATCCTTTTGGATGCTCGCGCTACCTATCTTTACCTTGTTTTTAATTGTTGAAAGCGCGCCACTAGTTCCAGAAAAACCTCCTATCACAGGAGAATTAGCCAAAACGGCAAGAGACAACGCTAAGGCCCTTGCCGATGCCCTCGCTGCACAGCGATCATTTATTGAACTGCGTTTTGACGAGCAAGATATTCTTGCCATTGGCGCAGCGACCTCTCACCTCTTTGACAATATCAACGTTGCAGCCGGATATAGTCCGAGCTTTGTGCAAATGGCGGCAAGCTTAAAAGCTGATCTAAGTTTGTTTTCTCTGTACATAAATGGCAGTTGCGAAATAGCGCTTAACACTACTGAAAGTTACCTAAATGGATGCAAATTGGGCGACTTACCTATCCCCGCTTTTTTAGCCAAGCCGTTAATGAATGCCGGGATATGGCTGGTGTTTGATAATGAGGTCAAAAACACTGCGAATAACATGCTCGAAGGCCTGCGTTTTGAGAATAGAGAGCTCGTGCTAATGGCCAATAAGAGCATTGATTTGCGCCAGCGTGTTAACGAGTCATTGAGTAAGGCATCAAGTGTAGCAAAAGTCGCATTAGCAAACGAAGTACCAACGGCCGATACGATTGAAATATATCTTAACGAACTCTACAAAACTGATTTTACTGGCCAATCACTGCTTACGCCTATTAAGCAGCTATCACAACTTGCTTCCGTTCGTTCGATAGACGCCGATGCACAACAAGAGAACGCGGCAATGCTCTGGGCCTTAGCTATTCGTTTTGGTAGTCCGCGCTTCGCTCGCATAGCAAAAGTGCCAAACACAGAAACAGAACTTGGCGTGAGAATTCGCGGGCGAGATGACTTAGCACTGCACTTTTTATACTCTGCAATACTTGAGCAAGTGGGTAATGAGCAGCTTTCATTTAATATTGGCGAGCTAAAAGAGGTGCTTGATAGTGGCAGCGGAGGCAGTGGCTTTAGCTTTGTCGATTTAGCTGCCGATAAGGCTGGCATTGCATTTTCAAAACGCTTAACCGAATCCGCACAAGAGGCCATTTACAGTCAATCATTGCTGGCAAATGCAAAAACTGAGCGCGTGTTTTTTCCTTTTACCCATGACTTGCCAGAGGGCTTTAGTGAAAGTTCATTTGCAAGAGTGTTTACCAGTGTCAGCAGTGAACAATACCTCAAGATGTCAGCTGAAATAGACGAGCGTATTGCTCATTTAAAGCTTCACCACAGCGAGCCTGAGCAAGGAAACACAGCCCCACAATATAGCAGAGTAAATACCGTCAAATCAGGTACCTGGTTAAAGGTAGATACGCATATTCATACAAAGTACTCAGACGGTGTTTTTGGTGTAGATGAAATTGCAAAGCAATCTGCAAGTTTTGGTTGTGATGCAATTGCCATTACCGACCATGGCGATAGAAATCTTTCTGGCGTGCTTTCTGACGATTTTTTTGCTGATGTGGCAAGCGCAAACCGCCGCTACAACAACATGACCGTGTTAGCTGGGCTTGAATGGAACATCCCCCCCTTTAACGGCAGAGAGCATGCAACAGTGTTATTTGGACAAACGCCAAGGGAGCTTGAGGCACTTGCGCAGTTTCGTCGCCAGTACGACCAATATCGTCAACGTTCGGTTCGCCACCTTGATATCACTCAGGCCATGCAGTGGCTCGACGACTTCACCAAGAATGCACCTACCAAGCCGGTGTTGATTTACAATCATCCAAGCAGAAAAGACTTCTCGCTCGACGAAAACTATTTTGATTTATCCCGTTGGCTGCAGCTATCTGATGCCTTTATTGGTATATCCGGTGCACCAGGGCATCAAGCTAAGCGAGGCAAAGAAAATGGCTCTTATGCGGGCTTTTGGCGCACCGTGAACGGCTTTGATAGAGTGGCAAATGATATCGGCGGCGTATGGGACGAACTTTTGCAAAGTGGTTATAGAGTGTTGGGCGCTCGTGCGAACTCAGATTTTCATAATCTGAAAATGGACTATTGGCCATGTCAGTTTTCAACAACTCACGTGTTTAGTCGCAGTAACAGTGCTGAAGATGTTATTCATGCGCTGCGCGCGGGCAGAACATGGGCGCAACACGGTCAATTTATAAATGATATCGATTTTAATATTGAACACGGGGCTAATACTGTCTACGCCGGTGACTTTGTCGAACTTGATGAAAGCGAATTGGTCACACTTAAGCTGAGCATTACCTTAAATGAAACAGACTGGGAAGGTTACCCCGCGAGTCTGGATGAAGTGACTTTAATAATGGTGCAAACGAGTGGAACAAGTACTCGTTATTTGTTGCCATTAGCGAAAAAAGTAGGGAGCAAAATTGAAGTTCAAATGCCTATGCAACTGAGCTCTGATTTTAGAGCAATTAGGTTGCAAGGACGCAGCATACAGTCAGGTTTACACGACTATCAATTTATTACGAATCCTATCTTTTTTAGGGAGAAATAAGATGCAAGCCCTACCGTGTCATCTGGCACATTTAAGACTCCTCGCGGTACTCGCTAGTTGCGTTTTTATGCTTGCGTGCTCAAAGCAAAGTACCATCGATACCAAGGAGTTCGACGTTGCGGTGATACAACCGATAAACGCTAAATACTCAGAGCCTCTCGACGCTCATTTCAAACTGCCAAACTTTAGCGAGATAGACTTGAAGGTTCAAGCTCCTGGAGCTGCGATATGGGGAGCAACCGGCAGAGACAATGACGGCAATCTGTACTTTGGGCTTTCAACCTATACAGGTATTAACGACACGGCTTACCTTGTTAAATATAACCCCAGAACTGGCATCAGCGAGCTGCAGTCAGACACGATATCAGAGCTAAAAAACGCTAGGCTGTACGTTGAAGGAATGAGTCAAAACAAGCTACATAGTAAGTTTTTTATGGCCGAAGATGGGTATTTGTATTTTTCTAGCTTTGATGAAGTAGGTGAAACAAAATCTCGTAACCCTATTTATGGTGGAAACTTATGGCGAAAACTGCCTGAATCAGACTCATGGGAGCATCTCGTTGCTACCGAACACGCTCTTATGGCGGTGAACGTGCACGGCAGGTATGTTTATGCTCTAGGTTATTGGGGCCACATTCTGTATCAATACGATATCATTTCACAGCGAACAAATCGCATCACAGTAGGCTCTGTAGATGGTCACATATCTCGCAATTTTGTGGTCAATAAAAGAGGGCATGTGTTTGTACCAAGAGTTGAGCGCTCTGCAGATGGAAAAATGAGCGCAGCACTGGTTGAAGTCGCCCCATCTATGGCCATTACCGACGTACACCCGCTGGAGGACTATGCCAATGAAGATGGCTTTGGTAGTCATGGCATCGTCGCTTACACCTTGATGCAAAACGGTGATGCCTATTTTACGACGTCACCGGGCGGGCTCTATCATATTGGAGAGTCTTCAACAGGCAGACACGCTGTTAACTACTTGGGTAAGTTCGAACCGCAATATCAAAATAGCTATATCGCGAGCATGTTCTCTCCTGATGGCGAGTCATTGTTAGTAGGCTTAGGACGCAACAAAGAAACGAAAGGTTATTACTGGTATATTCGCGAGCTAAACACGCAACTTACTGTTAACTACCCAATCGAATCACTGCAAAACGAAGCCTACTTGCTATATGGCTCAATTACCACAGACGATGAGGGCAATATGTACATTGTTGGAAGAGATACAAGCAATCGCTCTAGACATCGACCTGTTGTGATTAAAGCGAGTTATAGCGAGCCATAATACAGCATCACGCTCACCTCCTCGTCGTCATTCTCACACCCCTCTTCGTCGTTCCCGCGAAGGCGGGAATGACGATTAGGGGCAGACATAACGAAGAAAGGCGGGAATGACCAAGAGGGACGGAAATGGCAGCTTTTAAACTACTCTGCGTTTTTTCTATCCTCGGCAAAGATCTGCTCAAGCTCTTCTCGCCCTTGATGAACCGACTTCACTATACTGGCAAATTCCATCTTTTCTTCAATGACCTTGTTGAGCATTTTACGGTCGTGCTGTTCAAAAATACTGACCATATTATCGGCTTGTCCTTTGGTATATCCGTAAGCTTGCAGTACTTCGCAGCAGGCCGATATGCCAGCATCAAACATTTCTCTAACAAAATTATCTATACCCAATTTTGCTAATTCAGTAGCGTGCATTCTGTTGCGTGCTCTGGCAATAATCTTAATGTGGGGAAACTGTTCTTTTACTAGGGCCGCGAGTTTATTAATGTCGCTTTCACCATCTATAGCAATAAGCAGCACGCGAGCGTCGCTAATACCCGACTTTTTGAGTAAATCTAAGCGCGTCGCATCGCCATAAAACACACGATTGCCAAACTGCTTCACAAATTCAATATGCTCTGCATCTTTATCCATCGCCGTAAAAGCGATGCCGTTAGCAGATAGTACTCTAGCAGTAATTTGACCAAAGCGACCAAAGCCAGCGATGATCACTTGCGGTTCATCGCTATCTCCGTGCGTATCGTAAACCGGTGGGCAGTTTTTACTACTAAAAAACAACGAGTGCACAATAACAATGGGGGATGTTAGCGCCATCGACAAGCCAACAATCAAATTCACCTGCCCTGCAACTTGTGCATCTAATACAGCATTGCTTAATGCAAGAGTCATTACTACAAAAGCAAACTCGCCACCTTGCGATAGCATTAAAGCAACCCGACTAGAATCTGAGTTAGACTGTTTGTTTATGCGCAAAATGCAGTAAATGACTAACGCTTTAATCATCACCAGTAACACACTCATACCAACAATAAATGCAGGTTGAGACACCAATAAACTTAAATCCAAGTTCATGCCAATGGCAATAAAAAATAGGCCAAGCAGGAGTCCTTTAAATGGCTCTATTTCAGTTTCTAACTGATGTTTAAAACTGCTCTCCGCCAATAAAATACCTGCAATAAAAGCTCCCATCCCCATCGACAAACCTGATGCAGACATCCCTAGAGCGGTCACCAATACGATAAACAAAGCGGCTGCGGTCATTACTTCAGAGCTGCCGTAGCGGGCGACAATGCGTAAAAATGGGTTGATTAAAAAACGGCCCACAACTAAAACAGCAACCACGGCAGCTAGGCTAATATACCAGGCTGGCCCGCCTTCAGTAGGATTCGGAGCTAAGGAGGCAACCAAAAGCAAAATAGGAATAACTGCCACATCTTGCATCAACAAAATGGAAAAGCCCTGTTGCCCGGGTGGTGTTTTCAGAATGCGTTGCTCGTTCATTAATTGAATAGCAAAAGCTGTTGACGACAATGCCAATGCTAGTCCGATGGTAATGCTTATGGGCATACTAAGAGAAAATACCCAATAGCAGATAGCAGCGATAATGCCTGCACTTAAAAACAGCTGACTACCGCCACTGAATAAGATTTGATTGCGCATCCGCCATAGGTTCTTTGGCTCTAACTCAAGCCCAATGACAAACAACAGTAATACCACGCCAAGTTCGGCAAAATGCAGTATGGTGTAAGGATCGTCGATAAAATTCAAAGCAGAAGGACCAATCACAATACCTGCAATCAAATAGCCTAAAATACTGCCCAATTTAAGTTTTTTAAAAAGCGGCACCGCGATGAGCGTAGCACCCAAGAATATCGCAACCGACCCTAACAAGCTCATGCATCGTCCCTTTTTGACTGTTTACATTTTTTTATCAGTGTAGCTTGCTTTGCGCTAGGCGGGTATCGTTTTGTTGTTATCATACCAATACTATAGTCATTAACTCCCCTTATCTTCATTCACGCCCCTCTTAGTCATTTCCGCCCTTCTTAGTCATTTTCGCCCCCTTTTCGTCATTCCTGCGCAGGCGGGAACCTCGAAAAACAACAAGCGCAGTCAAATTCAACTAATAATTTACACAACATCTGCCGATTCGGGAGGTTCCCACCTGCGTGGGAATGACAGGTTTTTCTTAAGCGAACAGCATTACACCTGCGTGGGAATGACGGGGTTTTCTTGAAACAAAGTATTACATGCTCGTAGCAGTAACAGGGGTTTTAAAGCCGCTTATTTTATCTTTAAAAAATAATCAGCACTTGCTCTACCCGCACCCCAAATAACATTCGCGATGAGCATTAAGCCCCAAACATAATGCAAATAAAGGGCCGCTGCGGGAATATCCTCTAAACTTATTACGGCAACATAATTGACAATAAACAAACCTAGTGCGGCTTTACGAGTAAAAGCGCCTATGGCAAGCAATACTGGCAATACTAACTCACCCGCAGTTGCCAAGTATGCAGCGCTTACATGGTCCAATACGGGCACAGCATATTCGTATTCAAACAATAACAGTGTAGATTCCCAGTCATTGAGTTTAGTTAAACCGGATTTGAAAAACACCCAAGCAACGTAAAGTCGTGCGGCAAGCAGTGCCGGTATATCTAAGTGCTGTAACAGGCCAAAAATCTTGTTGTACAAATTAATCAATGCTCTCATTTCGTTTTCCATAGCTGGGCATTTCGATGCCGAGTGTTAAATACTTAAATGCATGTTTGCGTAATTATTTGCAAACTATTGTGTTGAACGCACCCCATAGATTCGTTTTTGCATAATTTGCTCGCTTAACCAGGCTGAAAGTTGCTCTGGCGCGTTGTCAAAACTTGCAAACACGTTCTCGATGCTCTCGTTCTTTTGTAGTTGCTGAAATATGGTTATTTCGTGATCACTAACACTTAGCATTTCAGCTTTATAGTCAGGACGCCACAGCACAATAGACCGAGCTTGTTCTGCATTTATTGCATCATTCATGGATTTATTTAAGGTAAGCATAAATTCTTCGCGCTCAGGGCCTGCGTTTTGAAGCTCAGGCTCATGCGCTAAGCGGTATAAAAGCTCAACCGGAAAGAAAAATTTTGCTAGTGTAAAACCCGGAGCCAATTCAAAAACCAGAGATTGCGGCTCATCTGTGTTGAGCTTTTCAAAAGACTCACCGTCAAAGCTTTTGTCGTTACTGCGCTGAACCTGATGAATTAACCAATCAAACTCAGCCACTTCGCTTAAATAAGGAAGTTCAGCAAAGTTAGGATGCGACATTATGTAGTCGGCGAGTTGAGCCCCATAATCCGCCCAATCAAACTGGGTTTTAATATTGCTTAATAAAAAACTTCGAGCCAATCCTCTAAAGTCGCTCTCGCCCATCAAGCTTGTAATCGTTGGAAAAGTGATTGAGAGCGCGCGAATACCATTTTCCACAAAATTATTATGATAGACCTTTACGCCAGCTATTGGATGCTGAGACGACTTTGCGCTAAAAATCTCGTTTATAAGTTTGGCTTGGTAATCCACAGCGCTTCCTTTTTATTGAGCTAAGATAATGGGTATGCTTTTTGTCATTAAAGAGCGTTAGCGATTGCTCTGGCGCGCGTTGTTTGCTCAAGCAATACTTGCCATTCAGGTAAGTTGGTGTCCCATTCAACCAATGTGGGCACTTTGCCAAGGTGTGAAATGGTCTCTTTGTATAATTGCCAACATTGCTCAGATACAGCCTGCCCATGATCATCAATAATAAAGCCGGCAACTTGCTGCTCACTGAACCCAGCAAGATGAATTTCACCAATTATACTCGGTGGTAGACTCTTGATTTTGGCAAGCGCGCTAGCAATTATATCGGGCTCTTTTTGATTGAGGGCATTAACAATAATATTGTTCAAATCGAGTAAAAGCCCGCAGCCAGCTTGTTCACACATTTGCGCTAAAAACTCAAACTCGCTCATGCTATCGCGGTTGTTTGCATCTATTTGTGTTGGAGCAATGTAGGCAGATAGGTTTTCAATAAGCAGAGGGCGCTTAATTGCATCCTGCACTTGCTGAATATTATCAACAATGTTTGAAAGTCCTTGTGCGTTATATGCGATGGGAAGCAAGTCACCAGAATGATAAACCTGCTCACCTATTTGCGCCCTATTAAAACAAAGATGCTCTGAAACAAGCATCGCTTGTGTATGTTCAACCAGTTCAGCAAACTGTGCCAGAGTATCTTCAGGTAGCGCTAGATTTGAACCTAAGCCAAGTGATGTGCCGTGCACGCTCAGCGAATATTTATTACATACATCATCGAGTAAGGCTTTTGTGATACCGCCTTTAGCGAAAAAGTTTTCTGCATGAATTTCTACAAAATCAACAGGAGCTGTTCTATTGTCGTGCGCTAAAGCTTGGTCGTAATGTAAATGACGAAGCCCGAGTCCTATTAAGGGCTCGGGCTTTGTCGTTTGCGAAGTGTTTTGCTTAAACATCAATTAAGCTAATGCCTAGCTGTTTTTCTTAGCTTGCATTTTTTCAAACATTTCTTTTGCTTCTTTACGGTCGTAACCGCCAAGATCTTTACATGTACCGCCTGGCACTAAACGCCACTCACCAATATCGTTATCAACAGTAGACTGACCCGCACAGCTGTGTGTACCCGCTAAGTTACCACAGTCGTTTTGACCTGCAGGAGAAATACCGTAACACTTTTCTTTTTTCTTGCTAGCAGCTTCTACGGCGTTAGATACACCAAGAGTCATAACAGTAGCAACGGCAGCAGCAATGGCGATATTTGTTTTCATGATTTATTTCCTTTTACTTTTTAAATGGGTCACTTATTAAGGTGACTAAATGTTTGGTTGAACAATTCAATATTTGTGTATTGTATATAACCGGTGAAGACAATATTTTCTTTCACCAGTTTGTAAATTATTTCTACTTATTTAACATTTTGGACATAAGTATAGCGGGTAATGCCGTTTATAGCTCAGAAACTGGCTTATTTTCAATATTCATCCAAATATCGTTGCCCGAAGCAATGTTGCCAATGCGATCTTTATTCCAAACGTTTTGAGCGCCTGAGTTTAAGTTCAGATATAACTTTCCATCCACAACCGCCCAAGCGTTCGGGTCGATGTCGTACTTTTTCTCTTGAGTCACACCAAAGGCACAATAACCACCGTATTGAGGTGCATATTTAGCAGGGCTTCCTTTAAATAAAGCCTGATGCTCAGCACTTGCAAACTGATATATCGCGCCATTATATTCAGCAGTGAACTGCTGCAAACCAGGTGTTGGCGTAGCGTCAGTGAAATACGCAACTGGATCATAACCTTTTATAGCAACTCGATTTTGATCAACATTCACCGCTTCAATGCTCGAATTGGCTTGCTGAGGAATAAGTCCGCAAGACGTTAAGGTAAATGCTAATAAAATAGCGAATATGCTGAGTAATTTAGATGACATATGTAGTTCCTATTGGTTGTATTTAGTTTGCTGCTGTCAATCGAGTAATCATGTTTGGATACAGCTTGTTTCTCGCCGCTAGAGCTTAATTAAAAGCATTAGAGCGTGAACAGTAGTATCGTGCGAGAGGAGCAATAATTAAAAAATGTCGCTATGCCATGGATGGCTAGCGTCAAGCCTGTCATGGATGACGTCCTTTTGCGTTTTTTTAATTATTGCTCCTCTCGCGCGATACTTGCGATGCAGATTAAACATTAATTCCAAACTTAACCAAACAATCTAGGCGCCTCAAATGCTAAGCGCTTTAAATGTTTGAGTCACCTATAAGACCCAGCGGTTTAATAAAAGCTTTCAAAAGAATTTAAAAGAGTATGTAGAAAAGTTAAAAAGAGAGATCTTGAAGTAGGGTTAAAATGTCGGGTTGCCACTGAAATTCTTGCATTTTTACGCGGTGATTAAATACCGCTACGTTTTCTTGCTGGAGTTTACCAATTTGCAGGGCTGCGTGCTCGCTGCCTTTTGGAAAAGCAATTTGACCGTTTGAGCGCAATACACGATGCCAGTTAAGCTGCATACCTTTTGGGACATAGCCTAGCGCTTTGCCAGTTAGTCTAGCGCGGCCAGGCAAACCAGCCAAGTCTGCGACTTGACCGTAGCTTGCTACTTTGCCTTCAGGAATGAGATTTACAACTTTGAAAATTGCAGAATATTGTTTGTTTATTCCTTGCGTTTCTGGAGGCGTTTTCATTGCCTAGGTTACTGCCTGTTTAATTTGAAATTCGCTCTGTAAATACAGTTTACTTTCCATGACATCTTTCAAACGCATTACGCCATCTAACAAGTTTGCATGAGTTAAAAATAAGGGCGAAAAGCCTATTCTTAAAATATCGGGGGCTCTGAAATCAGCAACCACGTTTTTCGTAATCAGGGCTTGGCAAATCGCATAGGCTTGAGGGTGAGAGAATGCAAGTTGACTGCCTCTTGTGCTTTGTTCAAGAGGCGACACTAAAACAAACTCATCGTCTTTAATGAGTGTTTCAAATGCATCATGAAAATATTGAGTAAGACTAATCGACTTCCTGCGTATTTGCGCACTGCACAAACCTTCAAAAACATCTAAAGCTGCATCAAGTATGCTCATCGAAATAACGGGCGGCGTGCCTACCAAGAAGCTAGTCATGCCCTTCCCTGCGGCATAGTCATGGTCAAACGTAAAAGGTAATTTATGTCCCATCCAGCCAGAAAGTGGTTGTTTAATATTTGGCAAATGGCATTTTGCTGCGTAAATAAAAGCTGGGGCGCCCGGGCCACCGTTTAAATATTTGTAAGTACAACCCACGGCAAAATCTACATTGCATTTATCTAGTTTAATATCCAATACGCCAGCGCTGTGAGCCAAATCCCATATCACTAAAATACCGTTTTTATGAGCGGCTTCGGTGATTTTTTGCATATCGTGAATAAGGCCCGAGCGAAAGTTCACGTGGGTTAGCAACAATACAGCAGCTGTTTCCTTGTAATGCTCTATGCTTTGCATAATGTCGCTGGCATCTACACTTATTAGTTCACAGCGCTCTTTACCCAAGAGCTCGCTCAAGCCTTGAACCATGTATAAATCGGTAGGAAAGTTATCGCGCTGAGAAATAACAACATTGCGCGCTGGCTCATTCTTTTGATGTTGCAGGCTTAGCGCTGCACTGAGTACTTTTGTTAGATTGACTGAAATTGAATCACAAGCAATCACTTGTTCCGGCTCTGCGCCAATCAAGGGCGCGATTTTAGCGCCTACTCGCATCGGCAATTCAATCCACGCATGCTTATTCCAGCTGGTGATTAAATCTTGCCCCCACTGCTGCTGTACTACCTCTACAGCTCTTTCCTTTGCTTTTATTGGCAAGGGTCCAAGGGAGTTTCCATCAAGATAAATGCAATCTTCCGGAAGCAAAAAGGCGTCGACAAGGTGCGCTAAGGCGTCTTGTTGATCAAGTGAGGAGGCCTGTGATTTTAGTGAGTTAAAATTATCTAGTGGCATCTACTTTTTTTCCAGTACGAACAAGAGTTGTTTAAACGCTTCTGTGCGAGGATGGATCCAATCAAAATGCCCAGCCTGCTCCACGCGAATCAATTGCGTATCATCATGGGACGAATATTCAGCTGGAACAATGACGTCGTTGCCGCCAATCAGTACATAGCTAAAGTCTTTGCTAAAGCGAGAATTGAGCACTGACGCTTGCGCATACTCTAGCTTGCGTTCCTCAACTGTACCCTGCATAAATTTTGGTGTTGCGGTTTGGCAAGAATTATCGCCAAGGGAGTAGGCTTCAATATCAATAATGGGTGCTAGTCCAACTGTTTTGATTTGCGTAGATTCAGGCAAATTTAAAGCCTCTGGCCGAGCAGACGCTAACATCGCTAAATGCCCTCCGGCGCTGTGCCCTACAATGCTTATCGATGATAAATCCAAGTCATCGCCTTTTTGCCGCGAAAGTTCGCTTATCGCTGCTTGGATATCTGTCAGGGCAATCGGCCATTCACCGCCGTTACCGGTGCGCCGATATTCAATATTCCAAACCGCAAAACCAGCATCGCTTAAGGCATTACTAAGGGCCTGAGTATGCGCAATATCAAACTGCGAAAGCCAACATCCACCGTGAATTAGAGCAACTACGCCTTTAAATTCAGAATATTGAGATGGTGCGTAATACCAGATTTGTTGAGACAGATCGTCGCCGTAGGGATAAACTTCATCAGGCTCAGTTACGCTGATGGTGGTGACACTGGAGTATGAAACATTGTTAAGTGACTCGGCTTTGTTTTGTTTTTGCGGCGTGGCACAAGCGCTTAAAAAGCTCACAAAAATGCTAATGAGGGTAATCTTGCATATTTGCCTATAAGTTAAAGTCGGGCAGTAATTTATGTGTGCTGACAAAGTTGAACCATATGATGAAGGATATGTTTTTTGATAGTAACAAAGATTGCACAAAGATTGACATTAAAGCCTCATAATTTTGCATGTCTGCTGTCGTTTTAACTACGATTTCGTTATACTTCGCGCGCTTTTAGAACATCGAGAAACGACGAATTTATCATGAGTTTAATTATTAATTTTGTACGCAATTTACTGGGTGCCATTATTGCCTTTTTTGACCTTATTACCCGAGGTTCAAAACAAAAGCGTAGCGAGCAAGCTCAGCAGAAGGTAGAACAGGAGTTGAAGTCATTGAGCTTGTACCAGTTTTTTGGCTGCCCATTTTGCATTAAAACGCGCCGCGCGATGTACAAAATGAATTTGCCAATTGAAAAGCGCAGCGTCTCAAAAGGGTCCCCTTTTAGACAAGAGCTTGAACAAGGCGGTGGCAAAGTTCAAACCCCTTGCCTGCGAATTGAAAACGAAGGCGGGAGCACTTGGTTATACGATTCATCTGAAATTATTAAGTACCTACAAAAGCGCTTCGCGTAGGGCTTAATTAGTGGTCATTCAAGCGCTTCATTCGTGATACATCCTCACCACTCGTGATATCGCAACGCTACTATGCATGTTCGTATTCATTACGCCATTTCCACCCCCCTTCGTCATTCCCGCGCAGGTGTAATTCTGTTCGTTTAAGCTAGCCCTCGTCATTTCGGAGATTCCAACCTTCGTTGGAATGACGTTTTTTCTTAAGCGAACAGGATTACACCTGCGTGGGAATGACGGATTTTTATTAAGCGAACATGATTACGTTTGCGCGCAGGCGGGAACCCCAAAGCTTTGATCCCTTCACACCTAAATTCGGTAAATAATCATATCTAATTACAGGAAAAAATTTATGCAACTTCGTCCACTTATTGCCGCATTGTCTCTTGCTACTCTGAGCGCTTGCGCAAATAGCCAAGTAGATTCTCAACCTATTAAAGACAACACAAGTGATGATGCTTACGAGCTTGTCACTATTACCGAAGCAGTTACAGTCCCTTGGGGAATGGTTTGGCTTAATAACAGCGATATGTTGGTAAGCGACCGCAGTGGCGAACTTTATTTAGTGAGCAATGGTGTGCTAAACCAAACACCAATTAAAGGTGTGCCTAAAGTAGATGCGAGAAACCAAGGCGGCTTACTAGATTTAGAGAAGCATCCAGACTATCCAAACAACGGGTGGATTTATATTTCCTACTCTGGCTTTGAGGGCGAAGATGAAGGCAGTAATGCATCCTTAATGAGAGCAAAGTTTGATAAAGCCAATATGACTTTAACCGACACCGAGCTTTTATTTGAGGCAGACCCAAATACTGACAATACCCGTCATTTTGGAAGCCGCATTGAGTTTGATGATGAAGGCTATTTGTATTTCAGCATTGGCGATAGAGGGGAAAGAGATGTCAATCCTCAGCGCCTCGACAGAGATGCGGGTAAAGTACATCGTTTAAACGCTGACGGTAGTGTGCCAAGCGACAACCCCTTCGTCGGTCAAGATGATGCAAACCCAAGCATTTATTCTTACGGTCATCGCAACCCGCAAGGTATGGCTAAACATCCTGTTACCGGCGATATATGGACACATGAACACGGTCCACGTGGTGGTGACGAAATTAACCGCATTGAGAAGTCTGTTAATTACGGGTGGCCGGTAATTTCTTATGGCATTAATTACAGCGGTACGAGCTTTACCGATATCACTGAGAAAGAAGGAATGGCGCAGCCAAATTGGCAGTGGACTCCGTCTATCGCTCCATCTGGCATGGTGTTCGTACAAAGCGATCGATATCCAGAATGGCAAGGCCATATGTTAGTTGGCTCACTGAAGTTTGCACAAGTTGTATTGGTAGAAATGGATGGCAACACAATTACCGGGCACTCAAAACTTTTCGACGATATCGGTAGAGTGCGCAGCCTAAGCTTCAGCCCTGATGGATATTTACACATTGGCGTAGATGGCAAAGGCCTTATGAAAGTAGTGCCTAAAGCTTAAATTTACAGCTTAGGGGCTGGTGCATGAACAATGTGCCAGCCCATACTCGGAATATAACTAGCGCTTAAACCTTCATGATAAACAGCGGAGCTCCCACCTTTAGCACTTTGGTTTAACAAGCTCTCTATCGTGTCACTAGCATAATAATCTTGAATGCGGGTGCTTTGGTTTTGTTCTGCATCGATATCAGTACTAAGCTGAATGCGCCCGTTGTTATCAATCAGATATAATGTACCGTAATTTGCAAAATCTGAAGCCTGCAAGACTGCTAGGACCCCGTCAAAAGACGTAGCAATCCCTGACAATCCATTACCGTCTGTCTGCTGAAAATTTACGTAGATATCAACGCGTTTCTTATTTTTATCGTGATAAACACTGATTAAATCTTCAGCGCCATCCTCAAGGTAGGCAAAGTACCAAGTATCAATATTTTCATCTAATACCCGTAAAAAACCCTCGTGATTCCAATATTTATTGCTGTTTTTGTCGGCAAACGATGCGCTTGTAAGCTGATGTTTATCTACATAAAACTGAAGCTTTTCTAGCAGTAAAACTTCCTCACTGGGCTTAAAACCATTGTTTACCCAATTATGAATATGCGCGTCGTTTGCTAAACTTCGGGCTATCAGTTTCATTTTTGAGATACGAGCGTCTATGCGTAAACTCAGATTTTCAAGAGCGAGTGCGTCGCTACCTTGGCTAGACTGGGCTTTGACATTTGGGCTAAGTAATAAGCATATTGTCACAAGCACTACTAACAACAAAAAGTCTTTTACCAACAGTGACGATGGTCTTGATGGTTCAGTTATAGGTTTCAAAATGCTGACTCACTTAGCGTAATCATTGTTAGAGTATAAAGAAATATCTAGCGCTGCGCATGGTCTTGCTTAAGTTAGTTCTTTCACCGAAGAATTTCAATGATCACGCTATTCACTGGCGTAGTGTGTTTTTACTTGGTTTGTAAAGGCCTGCCAGCGTTTGTTTGGTTTCCAAGTGTTATGCATATGCACACTAGTTATGGTTGAGCCGGTATCATTTTATTTATCCAATCGAAAGTATCTTCCCATATAAGACCTGCTTCTTTTTTAAAATATCCCATATGATCAATTTGCTTCATGCCAACTTCCGGCGGATTAATATTCATCGGGGTGACTATAGCGTTGCTATAGCCTTTAAAGAATGCGTCTCTTGATCGAGGTTGTGCCCACTTATCGTCTGAGGCGTTGGCGGCGACGATGGGCTTGTTGAAGCGGGCGAATTGTGAGTGGATATGCGTCATCTTTGGGTCATCAAAAAAGTAGTGAGGAAACTGGCACCAGTGTTTCCATTGTCTATACACGTCTTTAGGCAAGTCTTCTCCCATACCTAACTTACTCCAAGCTAAATAGCCATAAGCCCTCACAAATAGCGGAGCAATTACCTTCCACATTAGGTTAACTTTTAAGCGTTCAACTGGCGGCATCCATCCGCTCCACCCAGCGCCTGTGCCGAACACATAAGCGCCTTCAATAAGATGAGAATTTTCGAGCAAGCCCAAGGCGTGCCCGCCGTATGAATGCCCAATAACAAAGATTGGAAGTTTATAGTTCTGAGCGTGCTCTATCGCAGCTGTAAGGTCTTGTTTGCCCCAGTCTAAATAATCCATCTTGAAGCCTTTTAAACTGTGCAATTTTGATTGACCAACACCTCGATAATCTAAGGTCAATACGTTGAATCCTGCTTCATTTGCTGCCATTGCATAGCGTTTATAAAAGCCCTGCGGCACACCCGTAGCGCCGGCAATGACAATCTGAGCTTGTGGCCTTTTGCATGCGTACTGCATTGCTCTTAACACAGTATTATCTTGAGTATTTAACTGCACGCTGGCAATTGATGTATTCATTTCGACAGCTTCCTTCTTGCTATTACTTACAGCATGAGTATAAAGTATGGACCTTAGTCCATAGTCAAGCGAAATCTGTTCCAGCAATTTAGGACTTACTCAAAATCAATAAATAGACATAGCAAAGCTAACAAGTTAGGTGGCAATAATGCGCGCGAGTGAATTGGCAAAAAGCTCAGAAGTCAGCAAAGATACCCTTCGATATTATGAACGAACAGGGCTTATAACGAGCCCCAAACGAACGTCAAATGGCTATCGTATTTATGGCTCTGAGCACCTGCAACAGCTTAAGTTTATTAAGTTTGCGCAATCAGCGGGCTTTCCACTGTCTAAAATTAAAGAAGCCATTCCCTTTTTAGACAACCCTCAGCCTAACTGCCCTAGGTTAAAAGCCGCTATCACCGAACAGTTAGATGCTATCAACGCAAAAATAGAAGAGCTTAACAACGCAAAATCAACGCTATTAAAATGGATGTCTTATAACAATGCTTAATCAATACACGCTAACGCTTCCAGCATATTCTCGCGGCTTTCACATTATTACCGAGCGCATAATCGATGCTTGCGATCCCCTGCCTAAAACAGGTTTACTGCATGTTTTTATTCAGCATAGTTCTGCTTCGCTCACTATAAACGAGAATGCAGATCCTAGCGTAAGGCGAGACTTAGAGCGCCATACAAATGTTATTGCGCCGGAAAATGCGCCATATTATGAGCATACCTACGAGGGTGATGATGATATGCCAGCGCACATCAAAGCCTCAATTTACGGTAGCAGTGTATCGGTACCCATTTCTAATCGCAGATTGGCACTCGGCACATGGCAAGGAATTTATTTAGGTGAACACAGAGACCACGGCGGACCGCGTAATTTGGTGCTAACAATTATGGGAGAAAGCTAATTTAGCTAGAGTAAAGAGGTAAATTGTTTTTATGAGAAGTACGGGCGCCAAACTATTGATTGATTTGAGCGCCCCTAAAAATGTGTAGTAAAAATTAAAACGAAAGGTCGCCTAAACTACTCATTAGAAGTTCTTTAGCTTTTTGACCTTCTGGGGTGTCGAGGTAAGAAGAAATTTGACTAACAAAACCCATAATCATATCGGGATCCAAACCTAAGGACTCAAACTGTTGCGCCAGTAATGCTGTGCCGCCTAATTGGTCGCTGTATTCTGCTGCTTTGCTCAGCAATGAACCCATCCCACCTGAACTCATGCCGCCTAAATCGGGGAGTTGTTTTAAAATACTATCGGTACCAGGAATTTGCTCAGCAATTGTTGAAAAGTCATCTGCAGAAAGGTTGTCTTTAGCATAATTCATAATGCTTGCGAGTCCGCCCTGCGCTTGGTCTGGGCTCACATCCAAATTGCCAGTGAGATTCCCTAACAAGCCAGTGATACTAGGACCTGAAACTAAGTCAGCCATATTACTAGATTTTGCCTTATCGGCTAATCCGCCCAACATGCTTTGCTGCGCAAACACTGAAAAACTACATAATATTGCCATGCTAACAATTAATATCTTTCTCATTTTGACTTCCTTTTAATGATTTAAAGCGCGGTACCTGCGCGCTAAGTTTTCTCAAATATGTAAGTAAACAGCATCGCGTGTAGTTAAACTATTGGCGTACTTTTTACGCTCTCGCTCAGTATACGCTATCTTATTTACAAGGTTCTAGCAAAAGCTCCAACACAGCTAAAGTGCAGACTCGATCACCTGACCATTTTCTTTGTAAAGCACACCATTTTTCATCACTAGGCTAACATTTTGCAGCAAGTTAATATGCCTGAGTACGTCGCCCTTAACCGCGATAATATCTGCATATTTGCCTGCACTCACTGTGCCGACTTTATCGTTCACCTTCATCAATACCGATGGCCAGTAAGTTGCTGCTCGTATGGTATCCATTGGCGTCATGCCCATTTCTTCAACCCAGATGGCAAGCTCATTCCACGTACTTTGACAATGGAACTTGGTTGGAATACCCGAATCTGTACCCACCAACAATACTAAACCCGCCTCTTTAAGCTGCTGAATTTTGCGCTTTAAGGTTGGTTTTCTAAGAGGCGTTAGCTGCATATATTCAAGTTGGCCAACGTTTTTTAAAGACGACCGAATATCTTCAACAATATCTTCACTAAGACCACGCTCCCAACAGATATTATCAAGTTTTTCAGGATTGGCGACGGTATTCTCATAGTTGAATAAGCCCTCAACAGTTGGCGTCCAATAAAGAGGGCCGCCGGCAACTCGGCCTTTTGCAGTGCGCTCTTTGAGTAAGGTCATGATATCTTCGGGGTACTCTGGTGCGGTGGTAAGCCCGGTGTGCTCAAAGTTGTCTACGCCTATCGCTATGCCGCGACGAATTTCATCTGGGCGATGAGAGTGCGCAACTACCACTAAACCTCGTTTATGGGCTTGGTCAACCACTGCCTGAGCAGTTTCGAGAGTCATTTTGTCGTGATCAATGAGTTTTATGATATCAACGCCTGCATCTGCTAACTCATCCACTTTCCTCTTTGCCTCACGCTCACTGGAAACTCCCCACCTAAATAGCTCTGTACCCGGATAAGGTTCAGCTTGAATAAATGGGCCAGATACAAACAAACGAGGACCTGGAATCTCGCCATTTTCAATACGTCTTTTGACACTCATTGAAGCTTCTAAAGGAGCCCCTAAGTCTCTAGCACTTGTCACACCTGCTAGCAGCAATTGAACTGCACTGGATGGCATAATTTCATCCTGAAAGCGTTCAGGATAAGTTTTATCCCAATGTTCATAATCGGCATGCCCGTTGATCATCAAATGGGCGTGGTTTTCCCACAGCCCGGGTAACACATCCATTCCTTCAGTAGAAATGACTTTGTAATTTGCAGGAATCGGAAGTGTTTCAACTGTGCCGACCTTTTCGATGATACCGTTTTTAACCAGAATCACACTATTAGCAATAGGTTGATGACCGTATCCGTCTATCAACCTGCCGCCTACCAATGCCGTGTCGGCAGAGGCTAAATTACTAAGAAAAGAAAAAGCAATGAAAACAGTGGAGTAGATGCGAAAAAGCATAGAGGCACTCAATAAATAGATATTTTAAACAATGTAGTTGAGAATTAAGAATAAATAAAGGGCGCAATCCTCAAAGCTAGATCTCGCCCCTTATCTCTGCAGATTTAAAGAGGCTTATTAAGAGCTATGCCAATGCCAAATCTAGTTTGCTTATAGTTGTAATCTATTAAACTATCGCCATATCCAGTAAATGCCTTAGCATAGCCATTCAGCTTGCCGAAAAGCGGAAATACAACCCCTATCTCTGAAGAGCCGTTACCGGTAGAAAAGTTTTGACGACCCGTGTAAGTAAACTGAACTTTATCCCAATCGTACACAAGACCAAGTTCAAAATTTCCCATAAAATCTTCGATATCAGGATTGTCATCACCTTCAGGGTCACCTGCGAACATTTTATCGTCCTCAGAAAGACGATACCAAGGCCTGAAACTGAACGCAAAATTGTCTTTTTCATACAAAAACTGTGCAAATACGCGATTCCAACTGCGGGACGTAAGCTGTGTTCGACCATTTGATTGATGCTCTATACCAACCATCATCCCGGTATTACCACCGAAAGGTTGCCAACCAAGTGGCGCAAAGTAAAAGAGCTCTGGCTGATAATTGGTTTCTCTAAATGGCTTTGAAATATTGCTTGAGTAAACTTGCCACCATGCTTCAAGCGTAAAACCAATATATAAGGCATCACCATCTACTAACATAGATTTGTGGTTCAAGGGAACTTTAAAACTAACTTGAAAATTTGCTTCCACATCCTCTAAATTTTCTTCGAATCCATCTGAAAAATCTGCGTATACATCTCCATTAATAGCGTTAGTGGTTAGCGCGGGTAAAATATAATTTAAATTGTGCGGTGTAATAACGTAAGGAGCAAACTCAGTTGCTGCCTCTTTTAATATGCGATTACTGATTAAGCCTGGGGCTGAGCCATTTTCTTGTATGCCATGGATCTCTACTTCTTTTAATTCTCCGTTTACACTATTTTCTTCTGAGCAGAGTTGACGTATCTCTAACAAAGTAAGGCTAGGGTCACCTTCAACATAAAGTTTATGCAAACACGTTTGAACTGCATCTTGTGAGTACGCAAGTGTGCTTACAGACATTAGCAAAGAGAGTAGCGAGCATTTCGTTCGTGTTTTTAAAGATACAAGTTCACTAGATCTGATCTCAGTCTTCGAATTATACAATTGCGGCATCAGTTTTTTCATAACAGTTTTATCGAGTTCAGTTGTTTATACCCCAGCTACTGGTTTAGTGACAAACCAACGCCGGAAACTTTTTTATAATTTAAGCATATCATCAATAGTCGTATAGAAGATAAAAATTTACGATTACATCGAGGCAGTATTTCTTCAATCAGTGTCTAAGTTAATACTTTTGAAAGCTCCATAATGTGCGACAAAATCGGGGGCTTCATGCATCAACAATATTACTTTTCTTTTACGCAAAAAGAGCTCCATTTTGCTCCATATTCGGGCAGTCATATTCGCATCTAAACCATTGAACGGCTCATCTAAAATAACTAGCTGCGGCTCTCGCAACAATACTCGGGCAATATTCAAACGCCGTGCTTGGCCTCCCGAAACACTTGCACCAGTCTCGCCCAACCATGTATCTAGGCCATTTTCTAAATTTTTGGCCCAGTCCCAAAGCTCGAGTGCTTGCAATACTTGCTGCAACTGTTCATCCGATTTAGCTTCTAAGCCTAAATCTAAGTTATAGCGTAAGGTACCAGATAGGACTCGATTTTGCTGCTCCACCACGCCTAAGTTCTGATACCACATTTCACTGCTTATCTCATTCAAACAATGCTTATGATTAATTGTTATCTCAACAATATTTCTATCAATTACTTCTTTTTGAGCAAGAGCCGAAGCGAGACTAGATTTTCCGCTACCTGAGCGACCTGTAATTAATATTAAGTCTTGATCTTCTACCGATATATCTATCGTTTTAGCAAGGCTTGACGCAATTTTAGGATGCTTATTAATAAGCAGTTTTAGCGAATCAATTGATTCAATGTTCACTAAATTTGCGGCTGTATTTTCGGTTTGTTTTAGATTGGGCGATTGATGCACCAAACTTACGAGTCTGGTAGCAGCAAATTGAGTCTGTCCCCAGCTAGAAAATTGCGCAACGATGCTCTGTATCAGCTCACTTATACCCAGTAATAGCAGCACCAACATAACCGCCACAGGTCCATCAATAAGGTTGATATTTACTGCATGCATTGCACTGCTAAGCAAGCCGACCAAACTCAGTGCCAAGGTGCTATCAAGGAGCAATTGTAAATTACCGATTTTTCGGTTGAGACGATTTTGCACGTCGTTAAACGACTCAAGCCTTGCCAATATGTGCTCTTCATGTTCCCGCATCATCTCGCTTACGTTTAGCTCAAAAGCCCCTTGCAGATGAGTGATTACATCTGCTCTTAGCTGAGAAAGTAAAACAGATTTAGCATGAGCTAATGCTTTAGTTTGGCCAATAGTAAGGCTTAGCATTAACACGGTAAGCAACAACGAAAAGGCACCGAATACAAATGCCAATTCAAACCAGAAAAAGCTTATGAAAATGCTAAGGGTGATTAAGGATAAAATAAGAGCAGCAGGCGGGATCACGTATTTGAGCAACAAGCTATCAAGCGCATCTAAGTCGGCAGTTAATTTACCTAACCACTCACTATCGCTGGTGCTACGCAGCTTTTGTGCACTTAGTTCTGTGAGCCCTTTAAATGCAGAAAGTCTAAATGCGCCTATCGCGCGCAGTACATTGTCGTGATTGTACAAACGTTCCACATACCCGCTTATGGTGCGACTCAGCGCAAAAAAGCGAATGCCTGAGCCGGGTAAGTACATATCAAACTTGATGACAATACCAGCAGCAATCGCAGTCCCGGTGAGCGCAGTCGCGGTAATAAACCATCCTGAGAGCATTAAAAGGGCGATGCCCGACATCGCAGTGCAATAGGCCAGAAGAATGCCAATATATAATCGCTTGCCTTGGCTGTTAAAAAGCAGTTTAAACCAATACTGCATCGTCGCCCTCGCATGCTATGTGCTTATCGAGGTCGATATGCAGCTCAGCAGTATCAATAAGCTGTGGGTCGTGCGTTGCGACGATTAATGTAGCGCTTTGTTGCAAACGCTTTAGTGCATCCAACACGTAGCGTTTACTGAGTAAATCAAGTTTTGCCGTTGGCTCATCTAGTAACACTATCTCAGCGGGATTTAACAATACTCGTGCCAGTGCAATACGCTGCATCTGGCCACCTGAAAGCCCTTGCCCATGCTCACCAATGACAGTGTCTAAACCATCATGAGATAGACTTAACTCATTTGATAAGCCAAGACTATCAAGAACCTCATGCATTTGGCTTTGTGTCGCATCAGGCGCCAAAGCAATCAGATTTTCGTAAATACTCGCGTTCTTGATCCACGGCTTTTGCGGTAAATAAGCGATGGATGTTTTGTCTGCATCGGCGAAGCTAATTTCACCGCCTAAAACTGGCAGGTAGGATGCAATAGCATTCAATAAAGTAGATTTTCCGCAGCCCGACTGCCCTGATACTGCAAGCATATGTTTTACTTCTAAAGAAAAATCTAAATGCTTAACGATAGGCGCGCTTTCAGTATGACCAATGCTTAAATCGCGAGCCACAACAGCAAAGCTATGTTTTTTGTGCTGCTCATCCACAAGCTTTTTGACTTTACCTGAAGCAATTGGCGAATCATCATGCGCAAACAATTCAATCAGATTATTTGCGGCGCCAAGAGCACCGGCTCTGTCGTGATAATACTGAGATAGAATGCGCAAAGGCTGAAAAAACTCAGGAGCCAATAGCAATATACCTAAACCAGTAAACAAAGTGAGCGTGCTCGCCGGCCCCCACGCAATAGCGCCATACAGTGAAAAGCCAATATAAATCGCTAAACTGGCAATGGCTACACTAGTAAAAAACTCCAGCACCGTAGACGATAAAAATGCGACTCTGAGGGTTTTCATTACCACTTCCCGGTAACGTGAGCTTCGT
Organism: uncultured Glaciecola sp.; assembly: GCA_964418575.1. Taxonomy (GTDB): domain Bacteria; phylum Pseudomonadota; class Gammaproteobacteria; order Enterobacterales; family Alteromonadaceae; genus Glaciecola. The sequence goes on along the minus strand of CAYQMI010000026.1, from coordinate 5,913 downwards.
GTTTCAACCTCTTTAAAAACGCTTTGCTGTGCGCCTAACATTTTTATGGTAGAAAGATTTGCCACGCGGTCAAAAAAGTGGCCTGCAAGCCTCTGTTTCAAAGTGGAGTAGTCTTGATTGATTTTTTCAGCGCCCATGCCTACTAAAATCATAAACAGCGGGATAAGTGGTGCAGATATTAAAAGTAGCAACGCACAAAACCAGTTTAAGTAGGCTACTACGCAAAGAATCATTAACGGCGAAATTAAAGCAAGGGCTTGCTGCGGCCAATATCTTGAGAAATATCCGTCCATTGATTCAACTTCTTCAACCCACTGAGTAGCGCTTGCTCCTGCGGATTGCTTATTGAGCGACAAAGGGCTTGTATTGCGCCAACGAGTTAAAATATCAAGACGAAGAGATTTTCGTATGGAGAGACTAGCGTTTTGTGCAAAATGAGTCTTTAAGCGTGTTAATAATGCTCTTGCAATAACAGTGACTAACAAGCTTCCAATTAAAAAAACCTGCTCTGTTATATGAATGCTATGTACTATTGTTTGCTGAGCCAAAAAAGCAAACAGCAAACATTGAAATATCAGCAATACAGTCGCGAAACTGCCCGACACAACCGAAAGCATCAAAAGTCTACTTTGGGCTTTAGTATAAGCCCTTAAAAAAGAACGCCCTGTTAAATCTTCAGGTTTTTCAGAGCGAGATTTTGCACTAGCTGTCATAGAACTAGCTGTCATAGAATTAGTGGTAACCGTGAGCCTTTACTTTGCCTCTAAAAATCCAGTAAGTCCAAGTTGTGTAAGTAAGAATGAGAGGAATAACAACAACCGTGCCTACCAATAAGAACAGTTGAGACTCTGGCGCAGACGCAGCATCCCAAATGGTAAAGTTTGGTGGCACAATGTAAGGCCACTTGCTCGCTAGCAGGCCAAAGTAACTAAATACAAAAATACCGCCAGAAGCTAAAAAGGGGATTTGTTCGTGTTTTGTTTTAACACCGTAAATTACCATCGAGGCGCAAGCTAAAGCACATAAAGGTAGCGCCCAAATAATACTTACTCCATCAAACCAACGCGCTTTAACCGCTTCATCAATAAATGGAGTATAAATACACACTACGGCAAAGACCGTGAGCAGCGCTGCAAGCAAGTAAGGCGTAATTTTAAATGCCCATGCCTGCAACTCACCTTCTGTTTTAATGATTAACCAAGTGCTACCTAACAATGCGTAACCAGCCACTAGGCCCAATCCAGTTATAACCGTGAACGGCGTTAACCAGTCGAGTGCGCCCCCTGAGTAAACTAAACCTTCAGTTTCAAAACCCTGAATATATGCGCCAACCACTGCTCCCTGTGCAAAGGCAGCGAGCACCGAGCCTACAGTAAATGACCAATCCCACAGGTACTTAGACGACTTTGCGCGAAATCTAAATTCAAAGGCAATGCCTCTGAATATAAGCCCTGCTAGCAGCAAAAATACGCCAATATATAGCGCTGGCAAAAATATCGAATACACAAGCGGGAATGCCCCCAATAAACCTGCACCGCCCATTACAAGCCAGGTTTCGTTGCCATCCCAAACCGGCGAAATAGAGTTCATCATCGTGTCGCGCGATTTTTCACCTGGCGCAAAAGGAAACAATATACCTTGGCCTAAATCGAAACCGTCGAGCAACACATACATCATTAAAGCAAAACCAATAATGCATGCCCAAATTACCGTTAAATCCATTGTTGGCTCCATAATTTAGGCAACCCCGTCAATATCTGCATTTGGCGCAGACAGCGGTCGCATCAAGCCGTCTTCATCTTCACTTTGTTGTTTTTTAGGTGCATTTGCTGTCTCTACACCACCCTTAAATACTTTAAGCAAATAATAAATGCCGGCACTAAATACCATCGCATAAACCACTATGTAACCAATCAGCGTAAACAAAGCCATTCCGCCCGTAAGCGAGGGCGTTAAGCCTTCAGCATGGGTCATTTGGCCGTAAACCAACCATGGCGCACGGCCTGTTTCAGTTACTAGCCAGCCAGCGAGGACCGCAAAAAATGGTGACAAACTCATTAGGCGTAAGCTATTTAAAAACAACGGCGATTTATAATAGCGACCGCCCCTTCGTAGGAATAGTCCGACAACCCCAAACAAAATCATCAGAAGTCCTAAACCTACCATTACCCTAAACGCCCAAAAAACAATTATAACTGGGGGTTGTTCAGCGACGGGAACTTCTTTTAAGCCGGGTACTTGGCCCTCTGTGTCGTGCGTTAGAATAAGGCTCGATAGTTTGGGAATACCAATTTCAAAATGATTCTTTTGCTCTTCCTGATCTGGTATCGCGAATAACAGCAAAGGTACTTCTGTGCCGGTTTCCCAATTACCTTCCATTGCTGCTACCTTCATTGGCTGATGCTTTAAAGTGTTTAAACCATGGAAGTCGCCAAGGACAGCCTGAGCGGGCGCTAAAAACAACAAAAACCAAAGCGCAACAGATAGTGCCTTACGATTTGTTTCAACTTCTCGCCTTTGCAATATAAACCAAGCACTTACGCCAGCAACCACCAATGACGCAGTCAAAAATGATGCCATTCCCATATGCCCAAAGCGATACCAAAACGAGGGATTAAAAATAGCTTCTGACCACGAAGCTACATGATATACACCATTGATTAACTCCAACCCCTGTGGCGTTTGCATTTGAGAGTTAGCCGCTAAAATCCAAAATGACGAAATAAACGTGCCGGTAGCCACCATTATCGCGGCAAAAAGATGCACACCTGGAACCACTTTGTCTCTGCCAAATAGCAAAATCCCTAAGAAAGACGCTTCTAAGAAAAATGCGGTAAGTACTTCGTAACTGAGCACAGGCCCTAAGAAGTTGGCCATCGAATAAGCAAAATTGCTCCAATTGGTTCCAAACTGGAAGGACATGACAATGCCTGACACCACGCCGATACCAAATACAACGGCGAATACTTGTGTCCAAAACTTAGAAAGTTTCAACCAAACGGGGTTTTTAGTTTTATAGTAGAGCGTTTCAAAGCCTGCAATTGTGCTTGCTAATCCGATAGTGAATACCGGAAAAATAGCATGGAAACACACAACAAACGCGAACTGTATGCGAGATAGGATAAGCGGATCTAGTTCCATCTTTCTGCCTATTACTAGTTATCAATATAACGAAGGACGCTCGTGGGGAGCTGTTTGCGCGTCATTAGAGATTAAGCAATTAACAAGCTATTTTCAAGCGAACAATGTTTACGCAGATTTACAATGGCATAAAAAGCTGACACTTAGCAAAAAGTCACTCACACGAAGAAAGTGTCAGTCACACGCAGGTGGGAACCTCCAAAATCTACAGGAGTTGTTTAGATAATCAGCGACATTTAACCTCAGTTGTTTCGTTGGGAG
>CAYQMI010000026.1:0-2411 GCA_964418575.1 uncultured Glaciecola sp. | reverse complement strand
GGTTACCGCTTCCGCGGTAATAACGCGCTGTTAATGTTGCTGGTGGTTGTTAACTTCATTGTTGTTTTTCACCTAATTCAACCCCTACAGACTGCGCCACTTTTTTCGAGAGCTCAACGGCATCTTCAACCGTTTCGGCTCTTGCCAGGGCAACACCCATGCGTCTGCGCCCTTTTACCTCTGGCTTACCAAATAACTTTAAGTCGGTAAAAGGTTCGCTGAGCGCCTCTTCTAAATTAGAGAAACTCACTTTACTTGATTCGCCTTCTACCAAAAGTGCTGTAGAAGCAGACGGCCCGTAAAAACTAATATTGGGGATCGGCAAACCTAAAAACGCTCGAGCATGCAAAGCAAATTCAGACAAATGCTGAGAAATTAGTGTCACCATGCCGGTGTCGTGGGGGCGAGGAGAGACTTCGCTGAACCATACCTCGTCGCCTTTAATAAATAGCTCCACGCCAAACAAACCATAGCCGCCCAAAGCATCGGTGACTTTCATGGCAATTTCTTTGGATGTTTTGAGGGCTTGTTCACTCATTTTCTGGGGCTGCCACGATTCTCTGTAGTCACCATCTTCCTGTCGGTGACCAATCGGTTCGCAAAAAGATGTGCCGTCTTTATGGCGGATAGTAAGTAAAGTAATTTCATAGTCAAAATCCACTAACGACTCAATAATGACTTTACCTCCTCCTGCTCTGCCGCCCTCTTGAGCGTACTGCCATGCCTTTTCTAAATCTTCTTCGCTTTTTAGTAAAGACTGGCCTTTACCCGACGAGCTCATAATCGGTTTTACAATATTTGGAAAACCCAAGTGAATGGCAGCCTCTTCAAAGTCTTCCCACTCATCAGCAAATACATACTTAGAAGTAGGCAGTTCGAGCTCCTCTGCCACCAAACGCCTAATGCCTTCGCGATTCATGGTCAGGTGCGCGGCTTTGGCAGATGGCACTACGGTAAAGCCTCGCTGTTCCAAAACGATAAGTGCGCTGGTGGCGATGGCTTCAATTTCTGGCACGATAAAATCTGGTTGTTCTTTTAATGTGATATCGCGCAATGCTTGTTCGTCTAACATGGAAATGCAGTGACTGCGGTCGGCAACCTGCATGGCAGGCGCATTTTCATAACGGTCGAGCACAATCACTTCGCAACCTAAGCGCTTTAATTCAATAACCACCTCTTTACCTAATTCTCCGCCGCCGCATAGCATGACTTTTGTCGCTGTGCTAGAAAATGGGGTGCCAATTGCGCTCATGTTTTTTCCTTTTACTATTTATAAATACTCAATCCACCAAGGTGCTTAGACTTCACTACTTTTATCCAAATGTAAGCCTTTGAACGATAACACCCTATGCCGCACTTGTGCTACTCCTACTGAGCTAGCGACAACTCCGAAAGCTTAAACGACGCCTGATCGAACACTTTGTTTTCTAAACCCAATGCGGTGAAAGTGACTGTAGACTCTTTTAAATCCTCTGCCCAATCAATCTCAACTAATCCATAATGCGTATCGCGCACTACTTTACCAACTCTAAAACTATTTGGCTCATTGACTTCTCTGTATGCTTGCGTCATTCCACTCGCGGTAAAATCCCACATCGGATAAGGCACCGACGCGCCTTTTTGCCCAGTATCTCGAGATATTTCCATTAAGTGACGGTCGCCCGATAAGAAAAACACATTTTCAGCATTGCTTTGTTTAATCAGCGAATACAAGGCGTCACGCTCGTGGGGCATGTTATTCCAATTTTCCCAGCGATGCTCATAAGCTACCACCTGAATACTGCTCACAATAATGCGAACATCCGCAGGCTCTTTCAATTGCTGAGCTAACCATTGCCATTGCTCAGTGCCAAGCAAACTTCTGCTTGTATCGTTGGTAGGAATGTAACTACCAAATCCCTCTTCGCGGGGGCCCGCTTGCTTGTCTAATGCATCGCGATGGTAGCGGGTGTCGAGCATGATAATTTGTACGCTACGGCCATCATCTTCAATAATACGGCTATGATAAATACCCTCCTGCTCACGAATCGGGTCGTCTTGTGCAAAGCCGAAAAAGTCTAAAAAGGCCTGTTGACTCTCTTTTTTTAAAGGAAATTCTTTGCCCGCATCGTTAGCACCGTAATCGTGGTCGTCCCATGTGCCCATAAAAGGCGTAGTTGCTCTAAACGCCGCGAACTCAGGCTTTGCTGACACTGCATCATAGGCTTCTTTGAACCTTGCTGGATTAGTTACCGGACCTCTTATGCGATTACCCTCAGCGTCAAATTGCACGTCGGCATATTGATTATCACCAATAAATAGGAATATGTCGGGCTGCTTGGCAGCAATGTCATTCCAAATTGGCTGAGGTTCAGAGTCATAGGCACAAGAACCAAATGCGATGGTAAATTCATCTGCAAAAGAATTCAGCG
>CAYQMI010000025.1:15479-35203 GCA_964418575.1 uncultured Glaciecola sp. | reverse complement strand
GGACGCTCGTATGACGGGCATAGTCGCGAGTAAAGGTGAGACATGCGTCAACATAAAGCTAACTATTAATTTCCTTTCAGATACTAAGCATTACCTTGTGATTTGTCAGATGTTTATGGTAGGTTCTTCGGTGCAAACAAATTCTATTAAAGCATCATGAAACTCTTAATACCAATCCACATTTATCGCGAAGGTTGTGTTCACTATGCCTGATCTCATTGCTCTTGCGCAAAGACTAGCAGGCCAAAATGCTTTTGAGAAAGGCACTGCGCTTTTTAACAATAAACAAGTGCAGAACTTAAGTTTCACAGCCCATGGCGTTGATGCTCAAGTTCAGGGAACGCAGTTGTATCAAGTATCGCTGCGCAAAGTTTCCGATTCTTTTGATGGTGGTTGTTCTTGCCCTGCCTCTGAAGGTTTTGATTTTTGTAAGCACTGTGTTGCTGCTGTGCTGGCGTACGCTGAGGAGCTTTCAAAATTTGAAAAGATGAGGGATGGACCGCCCGCCGCAAGAGTTAGGGCGCATATTGAACAGTTAAGTGATGAGCAAACCAAAGATGCCCTATTTAAGATAATTGCCGAGTCTCCTGAACTGTTGGAGCATTGGTTGTTAGTAGCGGATGTTTCGTCATCTCGCTTGCTTCCAAAAGATATAAAGCGACGTTTTGTAAAAGCGCTACCACTTCGCGATGTGTGGCGGCACGACAAGGTTAGGCAATACTTTGATAACGCCTTTCGAGCACTCTCCAGTCTTTTTGAAGTAATAGAGATTTTAAATGCTGAATATCGATTTGAGCTTTGTGAATTTGCCTTACAGCGCTACGACAAAATATTAGAACGAATTGACGACTCAGGTGGCTATAGAACAAGTGTGTTTGCGCTATTAGAAAAGCAATTGGCTAAATCGTTTATTGCACTAGATTGGAAAGAAGAAGACAAAGCCTCTTACATGATTAGCTTGTATGACGCAGCCTATAATCACCTAAGTTTCTCATCGATACCAGAGCGGTTTATTGAGCAAAACAATACTCACGCAAGAGCTGTTTTCTTCGACGCTCTCAAGCGTGCGGTGGATAAACGAAGTAACCCAGAGCGTAAAGTAAAAAAATCGGAGTCATTAGTATTTACACAAATGACAAAGCAATTAATTACACACTACGAAAGCTCAGGGCAGCTTAAGCCAGCATTGTATTACTTTACCCAAATCGCCAGCTCAATGGACGATTACTTTTCGATTATTAAGCTTGCTACCGATGCGCAAGAGCTTGTTTTGGCGAAAGAATATATCGAGCTCGCTCGCTCTCAAGTGCGCATGCATGAAGACGGGCTTAAACTAGATAAATTGTCATTAGCGCTAGCGCTCAACTCAAATGATGAAGAGGCTGCGCGTTCATTTGCATGGACTATTTTCTCTGAGACCTTAAGTATCCACGATTTTAAATACGTCGAAAGTTTGTATCACAAACATAATATGGATGTGGCAGCGCTGATAAACAAAGCCGAAAAGGCCTTGCTCGCAAGACTACCAAGAGCAACAAGCGCCGCGAACAATAGTCGTAGCACCAGAGCAATAGAGAATTTGGTCGAATTTTATATTTACACACATAAAATAGACAAAGCATTAGCCCTAGCTAATCAATATGAGCTTGCCAGTGATACTATTCATGACGTGGCATATGCAAGTATTAAAGTTAGACCAAAAGCGAGTTTTAACCTCTACCGTCAGTTGTGCTTGTTATATCCGCAAATGGGCAGTACAAAAGATTTCCAGACTTGCATAGATTTGTTACATGAAGTTGATAGGGAACTGCCACGTGAGGCTAAACTTTCAGAAAAGTTTGATCATTTGCTCGCAGAGCTTGCGGATTTGTTCAGATACAAAGAAGGCTTCATTGTATTATTGGACGAGGCTTTTCCTTCTACCCGCAAAACCTAAACGTTTTTGCGCACAAATTGTTACATTTTTATAAAGCACTAAGCTTTAAAGTAAATGCCTTTATTAAATAAGTTTGTTAAAACTATCTACTTAGAAAAATCGCATGCAAAAGAAACTAGCATGCGACACTCGCAAGTGAGTTAGCATGCTAGCACTTAAAAATATTAAAAAGCACTTTCAGAATGGTGAAGAAGTAGTAACTGCATTGAATGATGTTACTTTGACGATTTCTGAAAATGAGTTTGTTGCCATTATGGGAAGCTCTGGTTCTGGTAAATCCACCTTAATGAACGTATTAGGGTGCCTTGACACACCAAGTTCGGGAACTTATTACCTCGACGAGCAAGACGTTGCTTCTTTAAGCGACGATAAACTTTCAGAGATACGCAATAAACACATTGGCTTTATATTTCAAACCTTCCATCTCTTACCTAAGTTAGATGTAATCGGCAACGTGCAGTTGCCTCTTCGCTACAGCGATGTGTCGCAAAGTGATGCCGATGAACGTGCAAATGTCTTAATTGAAAAAGTAGGCCTGTCTCATCGTAAATATCACAAGCCTTTTGAAATGTCGGGAGGGCAGCGACAGCGTGTTGCTATTGCGCGGGCCTTAATTAACCGCCCGAGCGTAATTCTAGCTGACGAACCAACGGGTAACTTAGATAGCAAAACGTCCAACGAAATTATGGAGCTTTTAACAGAGTTGCATAAGTCTGGACAAACCATTGTTATGGTCACTCATGAGGACGACATTGCGAATTACGCTCAGCGTATTATTCGAATGAAAGACGGTGTTGTCATAGAAGAGGTAAATAAATAATGAAATACAAGTTGGCTACCGTTTTAGCACTGTTTATATCAAGTATCATAAGTTTGTCTGCCAAAGAAGTGGTATTGACCGGACAGGTGAGCTCCTCAGCAAAACAAATTGTAAACGCGCCGCAGGCCAGTCGCTGGCAAATACAAATTCAATGGATGGAAGAAGAAGGAAAGGTTGTTAATAAAGGACAGCCGATTGTTGTGTTTGATGGCGCAAATGAGCAGTCGAGATTGGAACAAAACGCCGAGACTTTAGAGCGTTTACAACTAGAGTTAAAGCAATTACGACTTGAACAAGAGCAAAAAGTGATTGATGCACAGGGACGTCTAAACTTAGCTTTGATGAAAGTAGAAAAAGCGAGAATAGAAGCCTCAGTACCTCCAGCGCAGGTAAGTTCATACGACAAAGGACAATATGATCTCGCCTTGCAAAGAAGCCTGCTTGAACAAGTAAAGGCAGAAGAGGGCCTAGCGAGAGCAGAAAAAGAACAGTTTTCAGAATTGCAGAAAAAAGAGATTGATATACTCAAGACGCGAGAGGAAATTGCCTATCTTGCCGATTTACTAGAAAAAATGAATGTAGTGGCCCAGCATACAGGCCCAGTAACCTACGCGATGCACCCATGGAATGGCGCAAAATTAGCTGCTGGCATGAATGTCCAAGCTAGCTGGAAGGTCCTTGATGTTCAGGCTATTGAGTCATTTCAAATAGAAACCTGGATACACGAGGTTGATGCCGTGGGAATTTCACAAGACATGCCGGTTAGTCTGACTCTAGACGCGCATCCTCAGAAAATGTTTTCAGGAAAAATAAAATCCCTATCGACCCAAACTGAAGCGAGAGATTTGTGGAGCAATAGCGCCTACTATCCTGCCGTCATTGAGTTTGAACAGGCGCCCGACGTAAAGCTCTTACCCGGTATGAGTGTTCGCATAGTGTTAGGAGTGGATCAAGATGCATAACAAAACGTTTTATGTAGCGATTTCTTTGTTGAGTTTAAGTCTGTTTGGCTGTGGTAAGTCTGAGCAAGTGGGTGAGAAGGTAAGCACTCAAAGCGTTAGTTTAAGCGCCCCGGCAGAATTAGTCTCTCTTCAAGATATATCAATTGGTCCGCCAAATATAAACAGGATGTGGCAATTTAAAATTGAATATCTTGCGCGTGAAAACTCGATGGTAAAAGAAGGGGATACTCTCATCAAATTTGATGGTCAGAACTTGCAGAACGACTTGCTTGGTCGCAAAAGCAATTTAGATGCAGCCATTAAAGAGGCGGAGAAAAAACGCTTAGAAAATGAGGCGACGCTAGAACAACTAGTTTTGGATTTAGCCGAAGCTCGTATGGAAAAGCAAATTGCTAAACGCAAAGTAGAGATAACTGACGTGTCGCGCTCAGAGATTGAGCGGAAGAAACAGCAGGCTGAGTATAAAATTGCATTTGAGGGCCATCGTCAGGCAGAGCAACGCGTCGCCAAACATAAAGAAACGATGCTTATTAGTAAGCAAGTGCAGCAAGCGAAGATTGAGAATGAAAGGGTACGCGTGCAGCAAATTGAACAAAGCCTCGAGCGCTTAGTAATGAAAGCACCTAAAGATGGCATGGTGATTTACGCTTCTGACTGGGGTGGAGAGAAGCCAGCAGTTGGTGACACAGTTTATATGGGGCGAACCTTAATAAACTTACCGGCCTTAGACAAAATTGCGGTGAACGTTGAATTTGATGAGTCTGCTACTGCACAGGTTAAGTTAGGCGCGCCAGTAAAGGTTACACTCGATGCTTTTCCGGAGCGCCCGTTTACCGGCACAATTTCTGAAATTGGACAGGCCTACCGCAATAAATCTCAGCGTAATTTAAAGGTTGTGTTCGACGCGCGAGTGACACTTGATGAAACTGACAACGAAATTATGCGTCCGGGTATGAAAGCAACCATTGAACTATTAGGTGCGTCTGTATGAGACTTCATAAAAAAGGCTTTACCTGTAAATCTCTGGCTATTATCGGTATCAGCTTTTACTTATTGGCCTGTAGCGAAGAGAAGAGCTCTACTATTCCAGAGTATCCTGTTCAAAAAGTCGATTTTGCTATCACGGTAAATGGCTTTGGTGAAATAGAGGCGGCACAGGCGCAAAGAATTATATCTCCAGGCATTAGGCCAATGACCCTTTCGTGGCTCAAAGATGAAAATACTTATGTTAAAGAAGGCGAGGTAATTGCGCGCTTTGACGCCCAGCAAATTATAAAAGACAGCCGTGAAGAAGAATTTGAGATGCGTAAACTGGAGCAGGATATTGCTCGCAGTACCGCGCAAAAAAGTCAGCAAATGCGTGAAGTGGAGTCAGATCAGATTTTTGTAAAACATGAGTTTGAGTTTGTAGACAAATTTGCGATAGATGATTTACGTATTTATTCTCAGCTTGAGATTATAGATACGCTCGAAAACAGAGACTTTTTAGTTGCAAAAGACAGCTTTCTTGATTGGAAAGAAAGCAGTATTGACGAGCAAACGGGGAGCGAAATTGGCGTTTTAGATATTCGCAGGCAAGGTCACGCGACTAAATTTGAGCGCCACCAACAAGCGCTCTCTGGTTTGGAAGTAATCTCTCCATACTCAGGATTATTAATTTATGAAAAGGATAGGCGCGGTGAAAAACCGGCGGTAGGTCAGACTATTTTCCCCGGCAGGCCTATCGCGCAAATTCCAAATCTAGATAACATGCAGGCAAAAGTGTTTGTGCTCGCAAACGATGCGATAGACTTGGCCAAGGGGCAGGCGGTAGAGATTCGTTTGGACGCTTTTCCTGATACTTTATTTAACGGTGAAGTTATCAACGTGGGCGGCTTTCCGCGTTCTATCGAACGCAATAATCCTGTGACTTACTATGAGGTAACCGTTGCGCTAAATCAGCAAGATAAGACCATGATGCAGCCGGGACGAAAACTGAATGCAAAAATTGATGTGAAACTTCCCAGCCAACAAATTGTTGTCCCTCTCCAAGCGCTTCACCATGAAGACGGACATAGTTATGTTTATCTAAATGAGGGGGGGCAATACGTGAAAACGATTGTGCAATCTGGCCGCAAAAACCTTTTTGTTGTAGAAATTACTGAGGGCTTAGACGAGGGAGATAGCATTGCGCTGTCTCCCCCCGCTCAAGCATTAAGGAAGGACTCATAATGTGGGCTAAGTATCAGGCGCTTATAAAAGACGCGATTGGCGAATTATTATCGCAAAAACTCAGAACTTTTCTGACTCTCCTGGGCATGATTTTTGGTGTAGGGGCGGTGATTGCTATGCTCAATATTGGCGAGGGTGCTGAACGTCAGGCGCTAAAGCTTATTGATTCGATGGGGGTGAACAATATTATTGTGAACACCAAAGACGATCTCGGTGAGGAGCTTGCCGAGATACGGGAAGAGTCACTAGGTTTGAGCATGGGCGATGTGAATGCTGCCTTAGCTACCTTGCCCTTTGTTGAGGACTTCAGCGCGAGCAAAGAAGTAAAAGTACACGATATTTATAGCGATTTTCAAAAGTCTGAAGCACAAGTGCTTGGAGTGACAATTAGTTATTTTGAGCATGCCAATTTAAACATCGCGCACGGTCGTTTCTTAAACGATGATGATGAAAAGCAAGTCGCGCAAAGCGCAGTTTTAGGGAGTGATGCCGCAAATGAGTTGTTTCCGCAATTTGCTACTAATACAACGGATATTCTTGGTCAATTTGTGAAGGTCAATCACGTTTGGTTAAAAGTGGTGGGTGTTTTGGCTCCGCCAGCTGGCGATAAAGATGAGTTTCAAGGCGTAAAGATTGGTGGAGACCGATATCGTATTTTTATTCCTTTATCCACTAGTCTACAAAAGTTTGCCAACGAGTTTTTAGCCAGTGAGCTAGACAGTTTTAAGTTAAGTATCGTGCAAGGAACAGACCCCGTTGTTGCATCGAAAGCTATCGATAGCCTCTTGGAGCTTCGCCACGGTGGGTTAAAAGACTATTATTTGATTATACCTGCCGCTTTGTTAGACCAGCAAAAGCAAACCCAACAAATTTTTAATATTGTGATGGCATGCGTCGCAGGTATTTCATTGCTGGTGGGCGGCATTGGTATTATGAATATCATGCTTGCCAATGTAATGGAGCGAACCAAAGAGATAGGCTTATTGCGCGCCGTTGGTGCGACTCAAGAAGATATTCGCCTGCAATTTATTGCTGAGAGTTTTACTATTTCAGTGTTGGGTGGCTTGCTTGGTATTTTCTTTGGACTCGTACTCTCAGAGATAATTGGCTTTTATTCTGGTTGGGCGGTCAGCTGGTCGATTCCTGCGATATTTTTATCTTTGAGCATTTGTATGATTGTTGGCGTTGGTTTTGGGGTATTTCCCGCTATTAAGGCCTCTAAACTCAATCCTATAGATGCTCTGCACAGCGACTAAAAGCGAGTTTTACGAGAAGGTCTAGCGGGAACTTGCTTTGGTCTTCTCGCCAAAATGCACTCACACACTCAATTTGTTATCAGTTTGTTACCTATTTAAGTAAATATAAAAACAGATAAAGGAAAAGTATTACGCGCTTTTGGGTGCAAAAATTACCTTCAACAATTGTGTTGTTTTATGCAAGTGCAAGCGAATTAGTAATATATGAAGTTTTGTTTGCTGCTTAAATCATGAGAAGGGCGTAAGTTGTGACAAAGCATTGTAGTATTATCGTTTTAATAAGCATGCTGACCTTAGCGTGCACACCAGCAGACACTGAGCAGCAAATTAAAAGTGATGCTGAGGCGACTCAAAGCAACAATTCAAAACCAAACATTTTACTAATTCTTACCGATGACCAAGGCTACGGAGACTTAGGCTTTAACGGCAATACAATGATTGAAACGCCTACTCTTGATCAATTGTTTGAACAAGGCGTTAGCTTTGACCGTTATTATGTGAGCCCGGTATGCGCTCCTACCAGAGCAAGCTTACTAACCGGTAAACACTATTTATCGACTGGCGTGTTTCATGTTACTCGCGGCGGTGAAAAAATGCATCCTGAAAGCCTTACACTGGCTGAGCTTTTAAAACCAGAGGGCTATCGTACTGGTTTATTTGGCAAGTGGCACAATGGATTGCAATATCCTCACAGTCCTGATGGTCAAGGTTTTGATGAATTTTACGGATTTTCTGCAGGGCACCTCTCCGAGTACTTCGATAACTATCTATCGCAGAGCGACGCAAATCATAGCAAGCAGCGCGTAAAGTATGAGGGTTACGTAGCAGACGCTATTACCGACAAGGCGATTGAATTTGTTAGTCGTGATAATCAACAGCCGTTTTTTGCCATGCTCAGCTTCAACAGCCCACACGGTCCCTTTCAGTCTCCCGAGGCCGAGTTTCAAAAGTATAAAAGCAAAGGCCTCAATGATGTTGACGCTTCGATTTATGCAATGGTCGACAACATCGATGAAAACGTGCAGCGCACCCTTGATGCATTAGCATCTAAGGGACGTTTAGATAACACAATTGTGCTTTTCATGTCTGATAATGGACCAGCTTTTCCCAACGGTCAAAGCCGCTTCAATGCAGGTTTAACTGGCCATAAAGGGCTCGTTGATGAAGGTGGTGTGCGCTCTCCTTTAGTCATTTCGTGGCCGGGCAAAAAAATATCTACGCGGCGCGTCATGCCAATTACCCAACACATAGATATTGTGCCTACGCTATTGTCTTTTGCAGGGGTCTCTTATGATTCTGAGCAGTTTGACGGTAAAGACTTAAGCCCACTGCTTTTACAAGAACAAGCGCCATGGCAAGAAAGGGCGCTGTACACTCATCGCTTCCAAATTAGTGAGAATTCGTCGGCAGATCCGGTGCATCCGATCCCCGGCGCAGTGCGCACGCAAAAATTTACTGCATTGGTGGGAGAAAATGGTATTTGGCGACTATACGACCTTGAAGAAGATCCTAATCAAACAGTTGATTTAGCGAATGAGTTTCCTGAAATATTAGCAGACTACAAAGCGCGTTACTTGGATTGGTATGAGCAAATTACCGCCGAGCATGGGCCTTACACAACTTTAGCAATTGAATTGGGGCATGTAGGGCATGACGAAGTTATATTGCCTGCGCATGAGAGTTTGATTATAAATAATCTGAATTATGCTCACGGCGCAGGTTGGTCGCATGATTGGTTGATACCTAACGCACAGGACACAGGTACGGCATATTGGCCGCTGAAAGTGGTCAATGCAGGGCGTTACAAATTGGTGGTGGATTACGCCACTGACGGTCAGACATTTGCTGGCGATATCTTAGCAAAAATTGGCGATGACGAGAGAGTAAGCACTCACATTGAGCCCTTTAAATCTGAGAAACTATCAGGTGACAGACAATACTTTACCAACGAAGCCCCCGACTTAACTTGGGCCGAGCTCGAACTAGGAGAGTTTGAATTAGCCGAGGGCGAACAAGATTTGAAAATTATGTTTTCAAAAGATCAGAACAATCAAGAAATATGGATTAAACAAGCAAAACTTATCAAATTATAGGGGCATGTAAATGATTAAGCCGGTTATCGCAGTATTCTCAGTTTTGGTGATGCTAAATGCATCGCATGTGTGTGCCCAAGAAAATGCATTGGCATACAGCAAAACAATTATCCTCGATGCAGATACCGCTAATGAGGTTGATGACTTATATGCCGTTGTTGCAGCTTTAATAGAGCCCAGCTGGAACATCAAAGCGTTGAATGCGACCCACTGGCAAACGAGCCATTGGGCAAGTCCAAATTCGATGGAGGACAGCCATCGTTTAAATCAGCTCTTAACCGGGCATTTACAGATGCAAGTGCCAACCAAGCGCGGTGGCGCAGCACGCATGTATGATTGGGGCGATCAAGCGCAACATTCTGCCGCCGCTTACGAAATTATCAAACAAGCACATGAGATGGAAAATGGTGAGAGGCTCACCGTTATTGCGTTGGGTGCCCTCACCAATGTTGCCTCGGCGCTTTTTATTGATTCGACTATCGCAAGCAAAATTAACTTGTTTTGGTTAGGCACATCATATGATTTTGAAACTGGTGTAATGGGAACGGTAGATTTTAACTGCATTATGGATACTCAGGCTTTGCATTACTTGCTCAATTCAGAAGTACCCATGACAGTCATCCCGGTTAATGTTGCCTACGACATGCAGTTTGACTATGCAGATACCTTTACACGTCTTAAAGGTACTCATCCGCTAGGAGACTTTTTGGTCGACCGTTGGACCAATCATATGGATGGTTCCCGTCAAAATCGCGCTATTTGGGATTTAGCTTTGGTTTATGCCATGACCGATCCGCAGTGGATATCAACAACAAATGTTAAAACATCGAAAGACTATGGAGACAAAGAAATTACTTACATAAGCAAGATAGATGGTGAGCAAATGTACCAAGCCTTTTTCGAGCGCTTTAACGCTTACATCGATAATTAAGTGGACAAAAAGCTTGACGTTTTTTAATTACGATTTTGCTCAAACGCCGAAATAGTTTTAATTGTTAACGAAATTTTTATACAGCTATTTCAGCGCAAAGCAGTAATATTAGGTCATTATATTTAACAAATTTTTAACGTTAGGTTTATTTTCAATGTGGCTGTGCCGAGTATTCAAATTAACCAGCAGTCGCATTTATTTGCGCTCCGCTCTTTTCTCAGCAAAGGGAAAAGACGAGAGCGTATCTCAAAGTGGAGTATCGTCAACAGTGAAAGTTTCAATTTCTAGTCTTTTCCGAAGCATCCTTATTTTCTTCCTCGCTTTGAATTGCGCGGCAAGTTTGGCGAATGGTGTCGATCATTTAGTATTTGAACCACCACAAGCCATCGCAAACGGGAAGCATATTGTATTGGTATCGGGTGATGAGGAATATCGCTCTGAAGAATCAATGCCGATGTTGGCGAAAATACTCACACAAACTCATGGTTTTAAAACTACCGTATTATTTGCAATTGATCGCGAAACCGGTCTGATCAACCCAAACGACATTACCAATATTCCGAATTTACAAGCGCTTAAAGACGCTGATTTAATGATTTTAGCCACTCGCTGGAGAATACTGCCCGGGGAGCAACTGCAACACTTTTTAGATTATTTTAACTCAGCAAAACCAATTATTGCGCTGCGCACAGCTACTCACCCTTTTAACAATGATGACATGTATGGCGGCTACGACTGGCAAAACTTCGGTTTGAATGTAGTGGGCGAGAACTGGCTTTATCATCATGGCATTCATGCAGTTGAAGGCGGTCGAAGTGTAGAAGTTGAAGCAAATGCAGACCATCCGGTTTTAAATGATGTCGATAGCTTTTTTATGTGGTCTGATATTTATGGAATAGAAAACTTGGATGAGCAAAGCGCAACGGTTTTATTGCGCGGTGCAGTTACCGAGTCACTATCGCCAGATTCGAAAATGCTCGACGGCCCTAAAAATAATCCCATGATGCCTCTGGCTTGGCTGAAAACTTACCCCACTCCTGATGGAAAAAATGAGGGGAATATATTTGCAACCACCGGTGGTGCTGCCTATGACTTGCAAGAACAGAGCGCTCGTCGCCTAATAGTCAATGCTTCATATTATCTGCTGGATATGGACGTGCCTCAGCAGGCCAATGTAGATTATATTGATACCTTCGAGCCATCGTTTTTTGGATTTCAAGACACCGACTACTTTATTAAACGAGGCCTGACGGTAAGCGATTTTGCGCTTGGCAGTTCGGCACGTTCTATTTTAACGGTTGCGCAATTAGAGGAATTAGGGCAGTCGCCCAAGGTGACTCTTGAAGATGGCGATACAGTATTGCTTTTAGGTAATGGCCTGCCTGAGCGTATGCTTTATCATGGGTTTTTTGAGTCGGAGGTCTATTCTCGACACAGCGATAAAGATATTACGATACGTACCTTAGCAAAACCCGGTTATACGCCTGGTTTCCGCCCACACTCATCGCGTAATACCCAGTGGGCATTTCCGGGGGCTGAGCGGTATCACCCCGACAAACTGCATCACAGCGGAGAAGGTACGCATCCAACAGAAGATGAGTGGCTATATGACATTCAGCCTGACGTCATTATTGCATTCTTTGGCTTTAACGAGTCGTTTGACGGGCCGCAAGGTCTTGAGAATTATCGCGCTGAATTGGCGAACTTTATTAATCACTCTCTTGCGAATAAATACAATGACGGTGATATTTCCAAGCTAGTCTTAGTCTCACCTATCGCGTTTCAAGACTTGTCAGACAAATATCCCTTGCCTGATGGCAAACACACTAATGAGAATTTAGCGCAATATACGCAAGCTATGGAAGAGCTTGCGAATCAGCGTGGCGTGCATTTTGTTAATTTATATGCGCCAACAAAAGCCATGTTTGAACAAAGCGAAGAGCAGTTAACGGTAAATGGTGCGCATTTAAATAAAGAAGGCTACAAACGTTTAGCTCCGATGCTAGCCGACGCTCTTTTTACTGCTGATGACAGTTCTATTGAAGAGTCTCAATATGCGGCTTTACTTGATGCTGTGGTGGATAAAAACTGGTATTGGTTTAAACGTTATCAGATGCCCAATGGTGTTCACGTAGATGGACGTCGCTTTGAACCCTATGGCGTGGATAATTATCCACAAGAAATTATCAAAGTGCGTCAGATGACCGAAAACCGCGACAAGCAGATTTGGAGCCTTTTAAAAGGTGAAGAATTTGACTTGGCCGCGGCTGATGCCAATACGCAGCCATTAGATGAGATTAAATCAAACGTCTCTGAAGATAATGTTCAGGCCTACAAATATGGCAAAGACGCGCTGAAAGACTTTACTGTAGCCGAAGGTTTTGAAATCGAGATGTTCGCCTCTGAGGTGGAGTTCCCCAACTTAGCTAACCCGGCGCAAATGGCCTTTGATAACGAAGGGCGTTTGTGGATATCAACACTAGAAAGCTATCCTCACTATAAGCCTGGTGATGCAAAGCCAAACGATAAAATCTTAATCTATGAGGACACCGACAACGACGGTAAAGCCGATAAAGAAATCGTATTTGCTGAAAATCTGAATTTGCCTATTGGCTTTGAGTTAACAGAATACGGTGTATACGTATCGCAAGCCCCAAACCTTGTATTGCTTCAAGATACCGATGGTGATGATAAGGCCGATACCTACGAAATCATTCTGTCGGGCTTTGATACGCACGATACACACCATGCTATCAGCGGATTTATTGCAGACCCTTTCGGCGGCATTATTATGGAAGAGGGCGTGTTTTTACACACTAATGTTGAGACCGCATACGGCCCCATCCGCGCAGTAAATGCGGGTTTTTATCGTTTCGACCCGCGCACTCAAAGACTGCAACGCATAGTACAAAACCATGCGCCTAACCCTTGGGGTATTGCTTTTGATAAGTGGGGGCAAAATTTCTTTATGAATACTTCTGACCCTGCCGTTTACTGGATGCTGCCTGTGGAGTTGAAAACTCGCTACGGACAATTATCTCTAGGCACCGATACGCTGATTGAGGCTGACCATCGTGTACGCCCCACTTCTGGACTTGAGTTTGTGTATAGTCAGCATTTTCCTGAGTATATGCAGGGCGACTTCATTCTCAATAACGTGATCGGATTTTTAGGCGCTAAACAGCATACACTAGACGATGATGGTACAGGTTACGTAAGCAAGTGGCGTCAAGACTTATACACTTCTACCGATCCCAACTTCAGGCCAGTCGACCTCGAGTTTGCAGCAGATGGCTCATTATACGTTGTGGATTGGCACAATCAGTTAATTGGTCACATGCAGCACAACGCACGCGACCCACTGCGTGACCACGCGCACGGCAGAATTTACAGAGTAAAACACAAAGAACGCCCCTTAGTTGACAATGTATCGGTGGTGGGTGAGTCTCTTGATACTTTATTTGCTTATTTAACATCACCCGATCATCGACTCCGCTATCGCGTGCGTCGCGAAATTCGTGAGCATAAGTTTGCTGATATTCAAAAAGCAAAAGCTAAGTATGTTGAAAGCTTAGATACTAGCCACCCTGAATACGATGTGCATTTATTAGAAGCATTATGGATAAGTCGTTTTGACAATGATGCTGACAAAGCTTTTGCCGCTAAACTCATGCAGCACGATGATTTCAGAGTCCGCGCAGCAGCGGTCAAAGCGGTTCGACTGCATATGTATGAATACAGTACGGATGAGCTAATCGCTATTATGTCACAAGCAACATCTGACGATCACGGTAGAGTGCGTTTAGAAGGCATAGTAGGTATTTCATGGATAGATGACCCAGCAGCCTTAACCGCACTTTATAAGGCAGGTGAAAAAGAAGACGGACCGCTCAGCCCATGGGTGCGTACGGCATTTTTACAAACCGTAGCGAACTTAGGCGGTAAATGGACAGAGCAACTTGCTGAAATAGAAAACGAAGCTGAACATCTTGAAGGCCCCGCATTAGCACGATATCAAAAAGGCAAAGAAATCTACAACCGTGAAGGGTACTGCGCGACTTGCCATCAGCCTGACGGTAATGGTCTGCCCATTGCAGGGTTTCCACCTTTGGTAGGCACAGAATGGGTGACTGGCAATCCTGAATTGACCACCGATGTCATATTGCATGGTTTGATGAAGCGTATTTATGTCAAAGGTGTGAAATACGACGGGCATGTTCCCATGACCGCTTTTGGCAACATGTTGGATGACGATGAGATTGCGGCGGTATTAACCTATATTCGAAACGCGTGGGGGAATCAAGCTAAGCCCGTTTATGCCGACACTGTTAAACGCGTACGAGAAAGTTCGCCGAAAGACCGAGGCTTTTGGACGGCGAGTGAGCTATTGAAGAAGCACCCTGAGGGTGGATATCCAGATGGATTGCCCGAAGATGCAGACCCAGAACAATAATGAAGCCGCCCTATTTAAGATTTAAAGGGCTACTTAGTACAGAGTGTGTGTCAAGCTAAACGGCGTTGACGTAGGTCGCGCCCGTTTAGTTCCTTTGCACTGCATCAGAACGTATCAAATTAGTATTACTTAATTTGCCCTCTCATTTTTGTAGGGTGCATGCCAAAAAATTGTTTAAACTGCTTAGTGAAGTAGCTGTGATCACTAAAGCCAGTTTGATAGGCAATATCCGATACGGGCAAATTGGTATCCATCAATAATCGACGTGCGTTTTCCAGCCTCACCTCGTTAATTAATCGAGAGGGGGTCTTCGACAAATGCTTTTTAAATCTTCGTTCTAATGCACTAACTGAAAGATGGCTTAATTCTGCAAGTTCCGTCAGCGTTATTTGTTTGTGATAGTTTTGCCTGATGTATTCAACCGGTGCGCGAACAGACTCAAAAACCGACAGCGCTTGTGACGACTTTTGAAAGTGCCGCGTGATCCCGTAGTTACCTACAACGTCTCCGTTTTCATCTAGTAAGGGCCGTTTAGATGTAGAAAACCATGCGAGTTCTCCATCACGCGTAATATTCATTTCCAAGCGAGCGGTGATCAATTCACCTGCCAAGAGCTTTTTATCATCGAACACGTACTGCTTTGCTAAATGCACAGGAAAAAAATCGAAGTCGGTTTTACCATATATTTGAGCCAAAGATTGACATCCTAAATGCTCAATAAATAGTGTATTTGCATAAACCCATTGACCCTCTAGGTCTTTAATCCAAAAAAGAACGTCGGGTACTAATTCAAAGGCTTCTACTATAGCGTCGATGTGGCATTGCCTAATTTTGGCTTCCTTAATTTCCATCATATGCCGCCTCCTTAAATCTGCTTAGGGCAACGCTGAAATGTTTGCACCAGCGTCCGAATAATTCATATTTATTATGATAACGCGCTAATATACTAAGCAACATATTGTTAACAAATTAGGTAACGTCATGAGTGAATTTAATAAAAAAGTACGCATGGGCATGGTCGGCGGTGGGCAAGGCGCTTTTATCGGTGCTGTTCATCGCGCGGCAGCGGCAATTGATGGCGAAATAGAGCTTGTTTGTGGTGCTTTTAGTTCCTCGCATGAAAACTGCTTAGCAACGGGAAAGGCATTGCATATAAATCCTGAGCGCTGTTATGCAGACTTTAATGAAATGTTTACAAATGAAGCTGCCTTACCTGAAGACCAGCGCATGCAGTTTGTATCCATCGTAACGCCGAATCACTTGCATTTTCCTGTTGCCAAAGCGGCTATCGAAGCCGGTTTTCATGTGATGTCCGATAAACCAGCAACTTTTACGCTTGACGAAGCTATCGCGTTGAAGGGCGTGCTGGACAATCACGATGTTTTATACGGTCTTACGCACACCTACACGGGCTATCCTTTGGTTAGAGAGGCAAGAGATCGTATTCTAGCAGGGGAGCTTGGAGACATTACTAAGGTAGTTGCCGAATATTCTCAAGGCTGGTTATCAGAAGCGCCCGGTCCTGACAACAAACAAGCAAGCTGGAGACTCGATCCAAAGCGTGCTGGGGTAAGTTGTTGTATGGGAGACATTGGTGTTCACGCAGCTAATTTAGCAGAGTTCATGAGCGGTTTATCTATCACTAAACTTTGTGCCGATTTGGCGCCGGTGGTAGCTGGCCGTGAATTAGATGATGACGGCAATGTTTTATTACGCTTTAACAACGGTGCAAAAGGTGTGTTGATTGCGAGTCAGGTTAGCGTGGGCGAAGAGAACAATCTGAATATTCGTATATATGGAACAAAAGCCGGTTTAGAGTGGCATCAGCAAGAGCCTAATACCCTTACTTTTAAGTATAACGATAAGCCTTCACAAGTACTACGTACTGGTGTTGGTAGTTTCCATCCAGCGGCTGCAGGTTCTATGCGCACACCCGCTGGGCATCCAGAGGGCTACTTGGAAGCTTTTGCAAATTTATACATGGACTTTGCCAAGCAAGTACGAGCCTTTAAAGACCCAGATGCCACTGCAAGCTTAGAAAGTCAGGCACCGGGTATCGACGAAGCTATCCGCGGCATGGCCTTTATTGAAAACTGCGTAGCCGCGACCCGAGCCAATGAGAAGTGGCTAGACTTTAAACTTTCAAACGTGCTTTAGGCTCTTGCAACGAGCCTCGCTTTCTAGCTCCATTAATGGTCGAAGTGAGAAAATAGCCAAGGAAAAAGCTCAGGTTCAGCGAAGGTTTTATCCCAACTATTATGTGTTGTATCCGGATAAACCTTCAACTCAGCTTTACCGCCTTGTGCGTTAATGGCTTCCACCATAGTCATTGAAGCAGCAAGCGGCACTACGTCATCGTCCTCGCCATGAAATGCCCAAACGGGGGTGTTGATGTCCATCTTTTTAGCCAAGTCAGGATGACCACCACCGCATATTGCAACCGCTGCCTGAAATGCGCCTGGCATATTGGCCAGAATTTCGTAGGTTCCCATGCCGCCCATAGATAAACCCATTACCACCATTTTATTTTGGTCTATGTAACTTCTGCTAGCCAAATCATCGATGAGCCCATTTAACAGCTGCATCGACATGGTTTGCACAGCATCACTTTTAAAATGAAATTCGATAGGACTTACATCACGGCGAACATCTACGTTTACCCAGTAGTCCTCAGCTGCTGCTTGCGGAAAAACAGTGATCACTTGATACTGTTCCCGAAACTGCGGCGCTAAAAATAAGGATGCACCGTGTGTTAATTGGGCAATATTGTCACTGCCCCGCTCACCTGCTCCGTGCAAAAATAAAACCAGAGGATAGACTTTATTTTTATCAAAATTCTCTGGTAGCAGCATTCGGTATGGAAGCGCTTGGTTTTCGTTGATTAGCTTGTTGTTATATTGATGCTTTTCGTATTCTGGGAAATCTGCTGCTTGCGCCTGAAAGCCTAATATTGAAAGCAGAGAAATGATGATTTTGTTCATTCTTTATTATCCTAATTTATCTTTTTTAAAAGAGCAGCTATTTCATTTAAAGCCACTCGAGCTTCTCATTTGATACGGCCTAATATGCGCAAACTAATTTAAGTAAACTTGAGCCAAAACGAATATGACTCCAATAACGGCTATCACCGACAACAGGTTCAAAGGGGCGCCCATACGCAGCATATCCCTTATTTGAATTCGCTCTGTTCCAAATACAATGGCGTTTGGCGCTGTTGCCATCGGCATCATAAATGCGCAGCTTGCTGTAATTGCCGCTGGCAGCATAAGTAGCAGCGGGTCAACGTTTATTGCTATAGCCAGCGCTGCAAGTACAGGCATCATCAGCGCCGCACAAGCGGTATTACTCATGATCTCAGTGATAAACGTAATAGATAGGCAAATTAGTCCTAGCAGTAACCAAAATGGCCAACTTGCAAAGGCCTCAAACTGCTGAGCAAAGCCGCTTATCAAGCCAGTATTTCTAAGGCCAAGTGAAATCGCAATGCCTCCGGATACAAGTAAAATTACGCCCCAAGGCAGGCCTTTGGCTTCATCCCAATTTAGCAATGCATCGCCTTTGCCACTTGGTGTAACAAACAACAGCAAGGCACCCAATAAGGCGGTGTAGCCATCGTGGGCTGCGGGTAAATTCAGCCACTCACTCCATCCGCCGAAGGGGTCTGAGCGTGTTATCCAAGCCAAAATCACCAGTAAAAAGATGAATAGCACGCGCATTTCATCAGTTTGCCAAGCTTGGCTTTGTATGTGTGTATGAAGGGGGGCTGAAGTGCATTTTTGGCTCAGTCGCCACATAATTATTGGCAGTAAAATAATTACGCAGGGTAGTCCCCATTTCATCCAGTCTAGAAAGCTTAAGGTCAGTCCGGTGGCTTGCTCATAGGCCTGTAAAAATACCAAATTTGGAGGTGTACCGATGGGCGTTGCCAAACCACCCACACTCGCGGCATAACAGATGCCCAGTAACAGCGCGATAGTCAGTGATTGCTTACTTCCTGCTTTGTCTAGAGTTGCAAGAGCTGCAGGTATTAGCATCATTGCCGCAGCTGCGTTTGAAATCCACATGCTTAAAAAGGCGGCACAGAGCATAAAGGTAAAAACCACTTGCTTCTCAGTCTTCGGCTTGAGTATGGCGAAAAGGGCGCTGGCAATACGGATATGCGCGTTTGTTTTCACCATTGCAATGGACAACATAAAGCCGCCAATCAGTAGAAAATTAATAGGGTTGCCAAAGGCAGAGCCTAATTCAGCGCGGCTAATCACGCCACTAAGTGGAAAAACTGCAAGTGGAATGCAGGCTGTCATGGGAATGGGGATTGCCTCTGTAACCCACCAGGCTGCGCACAGCGTAAGTACAGCAATACAAATGCTTGCGTCTAATGACATTGACGATAACCAAGCGATAAAAAATGCAATACCCGCTAGAGCGAGGCCAAGAAGGAGTTTTATCGGTTTATAGCTTGCTAGTATATCTGCTTCGGAAACACTCATTTAGCCTCGCTACCTAGGTGTTTATCAAAAAAAGCCTGCATAATTGCGGTGCTTTGCTTCGATTCAGGTACATACATACTCATAAATTGTGCGTGAGTAAAACCTTCAAATATATGCAGTTGCGCTTCTTTTCCTAATGCAATTAGTTTTGCATGCATGGCTACCATTGGGCTGAGTGAATAATCTCTGGTAGAGGTGATAAGCAAAGAGGGCGGGAAAACTGCTAGGGTTTGTTCAAAATCTCCAGGAAAAGCATTCATATTGTCTGGACTGAGTCCGTCCCAATATTCCACCGCGGTGATTTCCAGCGGCTCTCTATTTTGTATCGCGGCGGCGTAATAGTTGCTATCGCCATTGAGTGCGGTAGGCCCCGAGCATAAAAACGCAGCGGCGCCTGGGGAGGGCAGTGACTGTTGCTTGAGCCATACAATTGCTTGACCCGTTACGCGGCTGCCTGCCGAGCAGCCGAAAAAACCAATGTTTTCGCTAGGATAAGATTTTAATAATTCGGTATAGACCTTTTCTACATCAATGTTGGCTGCGGGGAATTTGTGATCAGGCGCTTTACGATA
>CAYQMI010000025.1:0-15379 GCA_964418575.1 uncultured Glaciecola sp. | reverse complement strand
TCCTCTACTTTTTCGTATTCGAGCTTTAAGCTAGCCAAGTAAGCAACTAAGTCACGTATCTGATATGCATCTAAGAACCTTTGCATCGGAGGCATCCCTGACACTGGTCGCTTTATGCTTTCAATTTCAGAAAATTTAAATTTCTCGACTAAGTTTTCTTCGCGCTCAAGTTTAATCAGCGTATCGTTTTCACCTTGATAGATACCGGTAATGCTTCGTCCATCTTTCATACTAAGCACTACGGTGCCATAACCAGGGGCGATGGCCGCCCCTACGTCTACGATGGATTGCAGCAAGTACGCATTGTTATGTATATTTCCGATGTCGCTTAGGTCAGGACCTACGTCGCCACCACTCCAGTTGACCATATGACAGCGCATACATTCGCTGGCACCACCGCCCGCAAAGATGTTCCGCCCGCGCTCAACGTTACCGCCATACATGCTGCTTGCATATTGGGTCATCACATCAGCATTTCGAAGGTAATCGTCATAAGTGCTAAGTTGAGCCTGCACAGCTTCAGATTTGCGTGACTTCACAAAATCGAGCATCTCTAAAGTGGCGCCGTTTGTTTGTTTGTTTGTGTTTAAGTCACTTATCACGCTAAGGGCAATTTCATCAATCGCTGGCCCTGCGCCTTTAGCCAGGACGGTATAAGCAACCTGTTGATCTTCAATAAACTCGCTTTTTAGAAATAGTTTCGCTTCTTCTAAGCCCGCTTCAGGATTATGTTCAAAGAGTTTGTTCAAAGCATCGCCACGAACAATGGTGTCCTTGTCCTTGCACAAATCTAACAACACCGACTCAATGTTATTTATGTTGCGGGACATCAAGTATGTAAGTGCTTGCTTTCTTACTGCTGCATCATTACCGGTGTTTTGCGCTGCAGCTAATAATACGTCGTTTGGAATATCCACATTATTTTTCTCAGCTAAACGTATGGTTTGCACAAGCGCTGAACCTTGAACATTTGCTAATACCTCTGGCAGATATTTGGCCGTTGCAGCTTGAATATTTTCTCTACTTTTATTGGCGTGCGTAGGCAGGCCTGTTGTGGTATCAATCGGATTAATATCACCCCATGCCTCAATAGCCGAGAGCGCCTCACTTGCAAGGCGGGTCGGAAGTCCTTCAGAAGCGGCATATTGCAGTAAGTTAACGGCATCTTGCACGCTGCCTTGGGCATAGGCAGCATTAATTATGCGGTGGTGCTGCCATTGGGCGACTTTGTCTTTTGGATATTGATTCTTGTCTAAGCCAACTAAGCGATTTAAGTACTGCGCGAGGGCAGGACGAGCATCAACAATAGCAAGGTCATTTATGGCGGTAATCGCTTCATCTACAATAGCTTGGTTTGCATCATTTAGAAAAACACTGATGCTTGCATCACGGGCGCGCCTTGCGGTGAGCAACACTGCCATACGAACATGTTCAGATGGGTGTGTGTGATAAGGCCACCACGCACTTCGCTCCATGCCGCTCAATGCCATTACAAGACCATGCCTCAGCCATAAATCCTCATCTTGGTACTTCTCAAGAGCAGCAATAACTTGGTCAATAGCAGGGGTATAAGAAAGTCGTCCTAAACCGATAGCTGCTTACATCACCACGCGTTTGTTTTCATCATTGAGCATGCTAAGCAGTTTATCGGCGCTGGCTTGGTACTTGTGATCGCCCATAGCACGGCTAGCTTGAATGCGAACCTGAGCGTTTTCGTCATCCAATAATAAAAGCAAGGTATCGAGCATATCCTCTGGCGCTTCTGCGTAGTAAGACATCTGACTCAAACCCCACACACCATGAAGCCGAGTAATTTCATTAGCACCAGCATCAGTAGCAAGCTTGGTAAAAATATCAGCGCCAGCTTGCTCTTTTTTGGCTAATTCAAATTGGGCACGCTGCCTAATTCGTTGATGATCGTTTTTAATCAGTTCGATTAACTCATCAAGTGAGTATTGGCTAAAGTCGCTGGTTAAAATCTTCTCGTTAATGGCAACTTGGTTTGTTGTGCCATAGTCAGGGTGCATCATCCGATATACTGCGCCTTGCGACTCAGGTTGCCAACCGCCATAGTTATATTCAGAGATATACATGGCGCCGTCTGGCCCAAAGTCTAAATCAACGGCATTGAAGCCTTGTAAAAACATATCGTTGCTGACCATATCAAAGCTGGCACCATCGTCCTCTAGTTTAAAAGTGGTGATGTTAGACTGAGCAGGTGAGCCCATGTAGTGAATAACAAAAAAAGTGTCGGCTAAATCAGGGCCAAAGCTACTTCCAGGGTTGTAAACCAAGCCAGATGGACCGCCGTTTAGGGGCCCAACGGCAGGTAACATAAAAGCAGGTTGTTTGTCGTTTCGAGGTTTATACTGTTCTTGAGTCATCCAAGCGTTGGGTATTTTCGGATCCCCTGTGTAATACGATGAGCGCAGTTTTAAACGCTCGGTAAAGCTCATAATACTCTGATGCCCTGCGTGCCAACCAGAGTCACCCCCTTCCACTAAGTAATTTACGCGCTCCAAATCACCACCGTCGCCGTCGTTATCAGCGGTAAACAGGTTACCGTATTTATCAAATGCTAATTCTTGAGGGTTTCTTAAACCGGTGTAGAACAGTTCAATATTCGAGCCGTCGGGGTCGGAGCGAAACACACCACCTAAGTTTGGACCATATAAATGTTTGCCTTCTTTGGTAGTCAGGTTATAACCTCTGTCGCCCAAGCTCCAATAGAGCTTTCCGTCTGGTCCCCAAATTAAACCGTGTAAATCATGTCCGTAAAAACTGATGCGAATGCCGAAGCCGTCTTGCAAAGACACGCGTTCATCTGCCTTGCCGTCGCCGTTGGTATCTTCTAGCATCCAAAGGTGTGGAATATTGGTGTAGTAGACTTTGCCATCTCGCTCAATTACCCCAGCACCAATGCCGTCTAATACACCGTTATAACCGTCTGAAAAAACACTGCTTGAATCTGCTCTGCCGTCGCCGTCGGTGTCTTTGAGTAGACGAATGATATCGTCGCCGCTTGTGTAATAGGACATGGGCCGCTCATCAGCGTATTTTTCATACATAGCCAAACGGTCTTCATTGGAGGTGATGTAAATATCCTCCACCGTCTTATTTTCATGTCCACGAATATCGTCTACGCCATTGGTAAAACGTGCGGTCTCGACCATTAGCATGTCGCCTTTTGAATCAAAGGTAAAATAGGCGGGGTTTTGAGTTTGTGTTTCATCTGCCCAGAGAGAGATTTCAAAGCCTTGAGGCAGCTTAAAATTGCTCATGCGAAGCTCGGCCTCTCGCTCTATTTGCGCAATCGACTTATCATTTTGTGTTGACTCAGTGCTGTTAGCATCCCCAGATGCCAAGCTATTGCTTGCGTCCTCACGCTGTGTTTGCTTAACATCTGAGCATGCGGCAAGCGCGCTTACGCTTATTAACATTATGATATTTTTGGTCAATCTGTTCATGTAAAGATGCCTGCTTAGCTGTGTATTGGTTACGTATTAGTTGCCTGAAGTATTTGGCGATTGTGACGCTTGAAACCTAAACAAAAAATTACTCGATAAACGGCCTACTTTAGGGTCTGCAATGACGTCTCGCTGCGGATTGTCTATGTAAGCGGTATGCAGAATCGAAGTTGGGTATGCGACCAAGCGATTTGCACGGTAGTCAACCTTGCGAATTAACTCGAAATGTTCGTCAGAGTCGCAAAAATACTGCTGTTTAGGTGCGCCTTTCTGTTTAAAGCTTTCTTGCATAGCCCGAAAGTAAGGAGCTTCGCGTTCCGAACTGATGTTTTCGTAGTTTGTAGGCTTATGCCGATAAAACCCTGTGCCACCAAACTCGCCGTCATTCATATAGTGCAAAACGGCAAAACTGTTTTTTTCACTGGTATCAAAATGCGGAATACACTGCTCTAACTGCATGTCTTTTGGCTGCTTTGTGAGTAAAGAATAGTTCGCATTAATCGGTGCCACTTGCAAATTGCGCGGCAGCTTAAGCTCTTGATGCATTGCCCGAGCTGCAAATTGTAAGATTGGAAAGCCATAGTCTTTACGCAATGGCGCTCGCATACCCGGGTAAAAAGCACCTACGTCTTCTTTTCGAGTTGAATAGTTGGCAGAGATGGCCTCTTCCACAGCGAGTTGGTAATCAACAAAAAAATCGTCAACCACCAGTATGCGAGTATTTTCTCTCCCTATGGTTTCAAATGTCACCTGCATATTGGGGTTTAGCTCAAACATCATTCTCTCTTAACTGAATATAAAGCAAAAGAGCTTGATAAGACCCGCAAAAGCAATAATCGGTCTTATATGCTCGCTTAGTTTAATACTGCGATACAAAATCTCGGTGGATTGGCATTTTATCTACCGCTGCCCGCACGCCTTGTTTATAGCTGCTCAAGAATTTTTGCAGTTCTTCACTAGACATCGCTTTTACGCTAGGGTGGTATTGTTTAGGCAATACACCTTGCCCGAGTAACACTTGTACCCATGAATCAATTTGAAACACGTCGTATTCCGATTCAAACACATTAGCACTTTGTGCAAACAGTTCTATGCGATGTTTCAAGCTATCGGGAATCTCCATATCGCGCAGATAGCGCCAAAAATCAGAATCGTCACGCTCATTTACGTGGTAATGCAAAATAATAAAGTCACGAACACGTTCAATTTCTGCCGCGGTTTGTTGGTTGTATTCATCCACATTAGCGGATGAGATTTCACCTGCGGGCAACAGGCGTAGGAGGCGAATTATGCCTGTCATAAACAGATGTATGCTGGTTGATTCCAAAGGCTCAATAAATCCGCTGGATAAACCCAATGCTACACAGTTTTTATTCCATACTTTTTTGCGACGCCCCGTGACGAATTTAATTAAGCGCGGCTCGGTGGTCATTTCACCTTCAACCGAGTCCATAAGTTTTTGTTTCGCGCTTTGCTCATCCATGAATTTTGTGCTGAAAACTAAACCATTGCCGGCTCGCTTTTGCAAAGGAATGCGCCACTGCCAGCCGTTTGCGTGTGCGATAGAGCGTGTAAACGGAGGCAGTTTATCAGCCAAGGTAGTTTGTACTGCCCACGCTCTATCGCATGGCAACCAGTGTGACCAATCCTCATAACCGGTTTTAAGTGTTTCCTCAATCAACAAAGCACGAAAGCCCGTGCAGTCTATAAATAAGTCACCCTTAACAGTCTCGCCAGACTCAAGGGTGAGGGAGGTGATTTCGCCAGAGTTTGGATTTGTGTTTACGGCGCTAATTTTTCCTTCAATGCGGGTCGCATTATTTTGCTCGCTGAGGCGGCGTAAGTATTGTGCGTATTTGCCAGCATCTAGATGATAGGCATAATTGATTTTTGCTCGTTCAGAGGTGGCAAACTTATCATGAGCAGCGCACTGAAACTCAAAACAATAATCACCGTATTCATGCGCCAAGCCTTGCTCACGGCCATACAGCCAGAAGTGTTGAAAACCAGCCAGATAAGAGTCTTTGCCGGTTTTGCCAAAAGAGTGAAAATAAGACTCACCTTTTACTCGCCAGTTCTCAAAGTTAATGCCTAATTTGAAGGTTGCATCGGTCTCACGCACAAACTCCTGCTCGCTCACGCCAAGCAGCTTATGAAACACTCTCACGGTGGGGATGGTGGCTTCGCCAACGCCTATGGTGCCTATATCGTCCGATTCAATTAACACCACATCACAAATGCTGTTGAGCTGCTTTGACAAGGCTGCTGCTGCCAACCAGCCCGAGGTTCCGCCGCCGGCAATAACCACTTTCTTACGCTTAACATTATTCATAAATTACTCCTTAGCGTTATGCCTATCGCTACTTGTTTAATCTATTTATCACAAGCGATCTCAATCTTCGTGCGGTATCTTCATCTAATCTTGCTAGCATTCCTTTTGCCTGTTCAGGCAAATGTTCATTGTTGTGCTCGGGCTCTGAAAAAATGTAGTAGTCGAACACTTCTTTCCATGCTTGTTTTTCCAATGGGCTTCTATCGCGAATAGAAAGCATCGCATCGTGCAACGCATTCATCGGGGAGCCGAGGTAGCGTGGAGCTTCATCCCACCAGTAGTTCACCAAAACATTAAACGGTGCTAAACCTTCAACATGATGCCACCAAAGAGGTGGAATAAATAGCGCATCCCCGGGCGATAATTCTACTGTTAGTGCAGTACTCAAGGCATCGCGAAACCTAGGATGTTTTTCAAAATCAGGTTCGGCAAAATTCACCATGGATATAACCGGTCCGCCAGGGGTTACTTCAAAAGGACCGGGATAAAGGTTTTGAATTTGCTCGGGTGGGAATAAGGTAAATCTGCGTTTGCCGGTAGTGCAACACGCGACATTTTTATGTACGTCATAGTGACAGGAGGCTGTCGTTTTTCCACCAATCCATAAATTCGGAATAATTTGCGACTGCTTATTAGTTTCATCATCGCTTACGGGTATGCCAATCGAGTTTTCTTGCATAAACCCCGGAAAGTGGCTTTCTGCCGGATTTGACGGAATGTAGTAGTAATCGCTTTGTTCATTGTCTATACCATCACGAATGGCATTTAGCACGTCGTCAATTCCCAGTCGTGTGCTTGTATAATTGAGTTGACTGACATCGTCGTTATAAAAAAAACGCCCTTTGTCTTTTGCATCTCCTTTGCAGGCAAGTGTTTTCCTGCCGTTATAAAAAGAGAGCAGGTAGTCAATAGTTTGGTCAATTGATGCATGACTTTTTTTGGTAAGCGGCCAATGTGAAACCAGACTTTTTAATAAGACCGGCTTATATCCAGCTAACACTTCTCTCGGGACAGAGTGTGCTTCGCTTAAATCAATAGAGTCAATTCGCCCTGATGTTGCTTCTGCTGTCATATTGGTTTTAGTGCAACCTTGCTTTTTCTTCAGTTATTCTATGCGTAAAGCTAGATAAAAAATAGCCGCTAACTAAAGCGGCTATTTTCACAGTTTACGATTGCTTACAGTTCTAATCTAAACCACTAGATTAGAAAACGTAGCGAGCTCCCAATTGGTAGCGAGCACCTTGATCGTTCAGTGTCCATAGTTGACGCTCGTTTCTCACGTGAGAACGTTCATCTTCATCGGTGATATTAATCGCCTCTACAAATACTGATAGTTGTTCATTGATGTCATAACTTACGTTAACGTCTATTTGGTCGTAAGCTTCCACAAAGATTGGGTTGTTAAATCCACCTCTTGAAGCCGTTGCCAAGTAGTCATCACGCCAGTTCCAAGCAATACGAGCTGCAAAGCCGTCTTTTTCATAAAAACCGACGAAGTTAGCGGTATCACTCAGACCAACTAGTGCAAACTGTGATTCACTAGGCGGCGCTTCGGTATCATAAGCAACATCGCCATTTACTATGGTGTAGTTAGCTTGGAAACCAAAACCTGACTCGCCAAAGAAATGCTGAATCGCGAATTCTGCACCGCGTATTGCTGCATCTTCATTATTAAGCGGCTGAGTGGTTCTAAAGACCATTTCAGGGTCGCCTGCTTGAGGGATGATATCCACCGCCAGTTCGATTTCTTGAACTTGCTGTTCAGAGCCAGTGTAATCAGCTGGTGAACCACCTTGCTGAATAATCCCCATCATTGTAAACAGTGAACGGTTATCCACAGCTACGCCCAAATCTTGAAGCGCCTGCTGCGCTGCCATCGCTCTCGGTCCAGCAGTTTGGTCCAGTATGCCAGAGAAAGTTCTGTCAACCGTTCCTATACCGATAAAGTTAGACACGCGTTTTTCGAAGTAACCGACTGACACATAGCTGTCATCGTAATAATACTCTAACGATACATCGAAGTTATCAGACTCCAGAGGTAATAGACCCGGGTTTGACGAGTTCGCTGTAGGTATTGCACTTAGCAAGCTCGAACCATTTGTACCGAAGCCACCAGCCGAAGCTCGAAGCGCACCATAACCTGCTCTAGCGATTGTTTTGCTATAAGAAAAACGACCTTTCAGCTCTTCGGTGAGCATAATGTCGAAGTCCATGCTAGGCAGGATGTAATCGTAATCAGACTCTTCACTTAATGGCTCTGGTTCCGTTCCTGCTGGTGTAAAGCTGCTGAAGTCGTTATCACTTGCCCAAACTAAATAAGCAGGAGCGGTGAATAAAGACGTCGAGGTCACATCAGTTTTCTCATAGCGCATACCCGCTAGGAAGTTTGTTTCCATCCCACCAAGCTCTCCTCTCAATGCAACTTGGAAGTATGCTGCATAAGAATCTTCTTGCAGATTATCTCTTGCTTCAAAGATTGGATTTGGTGCGTAGTTATTATTTGGATCAGGATACAGGCTTAGTGCATAACGCATTAACTCAGCAGCGTCTCCGATGAAGCCCGTGTTAGGATTATCGGCATTGTAATCGTCGAACTCGCCGGCAACATCAAAGGGTTGAATCATGCCTTCAGGGAACTCGCCAGGATTTGCCACACTCCAACCGCCTAGGTTCATTGGCAACCAAGCAGTTCTTTGTGCGCTCATTTCCATTTGACGCGTCTCGACACCAAAGTCAAACTGTCCGTCGTCAAACTCATAAGTACCGTCTAACTTAATTTGAGTAACATCGGTTTTTTGTTGATGATGGTCAATAACACCAATTGAAGAACCTACGTCTCCAGCATCTAAAACGCCATTGCCATTACCGCTTAAACCAAGTCCACCGCGGTCGAAGTTGTCGTCCAATTCGGTGACAAAGGTAGGGATATCACCATCAAAAAATAATGTTTTAGCAGCAACTGTTGGAGTACCTAAGCTCGTGCGTATCTCACTTATTCCTAAGTCGCTATCGCCTTTGCCAGTTGGTGTACTATCAAGTGAAGAATCATGAACGTCAAATCTAAACGAAAGGTCATCGTTAAATTGATATTCTAGATTTAAGCCAAGTGAGCTCAGTTCGTTTTGTTGTGTACGAAGTTGCTGCTCATGGCCTTGGTCTACAACACCCGCGTAGCGTTCTGAAATAGATATAGGCGTTGCTACCGCAGAGTTGTCAAATACAACGCGCTCTAGGTTAGAACCGTTTTGAATCCAGTTACCCAGCTCACCCCTTTGCTCTACTAAATCATTCTTAGCATAGGTGTAATCTACTGTAGCGGTGAGTTCGTCCATAGGACGATATTGGAAAGTAACTTGACCATTTGTTCTTTCGCGCTCAATGTTAGAAAACACGTAGCGGAAATCGTTTGGTCTCGAATAAAGCTGACCCGGTGCAGGGGCATTTTCAAAAATAGACGGGTCGAAACCATTATTATATAAATCGTTCTCACCCCAAACGCCAATATTCCACTCATTTACCGTAACGCCAGTTGAGCCAGAATCACGCTTTTGATAACTTGCAGAAACTGTAACACCAAAGGTTTCGTCATCGTTAACGAAGTTATAAATGCCCGAAAGTTCTGGAGTAATATCACTGCCGGTTCGGTTCGTTGTATCGTGAACCGCTTTAACGCCAATTGTGCTTGGCATTGTAGGGTTTTCAAGCGGTCTGGCGGTAAGAATATTTACCGTAGCACCAATACCGCCTGTTGCGATATCTGCCTTACTTGTTTTATATACTTCTACAGCGCTTACGCTCTCAGAAGCTAGATTAGCGAAATCGAAGGCGCGTGTTGGTGCAGAGCTACCAGCATAAACGCCACCAGCAGGCATCATGCGTCCGTTTAGCGTAATCATGTTGTTACCGCCGCCAAAACCGCGCACGGTTATTTCAGAACCTTCACCATTTTCTCGACTGATTGATACACCAGTAATACGCTGCAAGGATTCTGCTAAGTTTGTGTCTGGGAACTTACCAATATCTTCTGCAGATATAGCATCTACGACACCAACAGAGTCGCGTTTTATGCCTGCTGACGCTTGTAGGCTTGAACGGATGCCAGAAACTTGAATAACTTCAGTTTCATCATCCCCGGTATTTTGCTGCGCTATAACAGGTGTCGCTGCTGCTCCGCATAGGAGAACAGAGATACTGGTAGCTAACACAGACTTTTTAAAACATTTGTGTGCTTTCATCGATATTTCCCTTTTTGTTGTGGGTGTATACTTATTGTGTTGTTTTACAGCTACTACTTCATAAATAGTGAGTTACGACTCATTTACTTCTGTAGCAATTGGTATAACTGTGTAAATCAACATCAATCACCGCATATCACGGTCGAATGTTATCGTTTTACATGTTGCAGTTATGTTACGAAAAAGTAATCGCAATTTACTATTTTTCGTTTTATTAAATTCTTTTATTCATTCTTGTAAAAGTTAAGCTAAATCTATACATACAAGCACTTAGTAAATGAACTCATCCAGTTTATTTGTTGCTTAAACAGTGTGCTATTTGTCCTTTCGTAACATTTATTTAATAAAAATTATTTATAATGGCGAGCAAATATACCTGTTCTGAGTTCCGTATCGGGCGCTCTTATTTAGAAAAGAGTTCATCGTCGATATGCTTGCTAATGTTGTAATGAGCATTTATTCTCGTTGCCTTATTTAATCGTATAAACCACGGTCGACTATCAATTTAGCGCTGTATTACAGGAGTTTCATTCATGGCTAAACACGAAGTTTTGAGCAATGTCAGGCATAAAAATACAAAAGTACTCACGCATTGCTCATCAGAATTTGGTCACAGGGTAGGAGCCATTCAAATACTCCCGAATGAAATTCTTCGCGCGCAGTGTGAATATCCAATTTTGTTCATGAAAAATCAGAATAAAGATGGCTATCAATGCTTAGCCATACTGGGGCTTCATCATGAAGAGAACTTGTTTTTGGATGATGCCAAAGGCTGGCGCGCGAGTTACATTCCCAACCTTATAAAAAAAGGTCCTTTTTCAATTGGATTTCAAAATCAATCTGAAGGCGGAAGTGATACACCAAATCCAGTGATTTTAATTGATACCGAAGATAAACGTGTTAATGAAACTCAAGGTAAATCGGTCTTTTTAGAGTTTGGTGGAAACAGTGCTTACTTATCAAGCATACAAAACGTATTGGGAGAACTAGATCAAGGAACAAAGCTTGTTGCACCAATGTTTAATACGCTTGAAAAATTTAAGCTTTTAGAGCCTTGTTCATTAGATATTCCAGTTGATGAAGAAACCATCGTTAAGTTTGAGGGATATCACACAATTAACACCGAGAATCTTGCTAAATTAAGCGGTGAAGCCTTAGAGGAGCTTAATAAATCTGGCTTACTCGCTATCGCCTTCGCAGCGATATCGTCCCTACAAAATGTAGAAAGATTGGTAATGCTCAAAAAACTAAACTAGGTGATACATTAGTAACAACAGAAAGCTAATTTTCCAATACAGCAGTTAATGATGTTTACCGTAATTCAAATTGTTAAAGAACATATTTATATTCAACGAATAGACTTAATTCAGTTGAATAACAAAACTACCTTCTGATTCAGGCGACAGGGTGAAGTCGAAGCTTTGTTGCTCGCCATCTTTGGTGATTAGCACTTCGTAATCACCGTAAAAGCCTCTATTATTGTATTCACCATCAGCATTTGTTATGCCTGAGAAGTCATTCCAAAAAGTTTCATATATTGTTTGCTGCCAAGCTTTTTGGTTTAGCTTTGGCTGCCAATCTTCTGTGTACATTGCCGCATTGGGTCGCCAATGAGCGCCAGCCCAAAAACCCCACTTTTGCACGCCAACTGTTGCAGGATGACTAAAAAATATGGTTAAAAAATCTCGTGTAAAGTCCGCCTGCATTTCTTGATCAAATGTGTCGACGTCGAACTCAGTTGAGCGTATGGCCAAGTTAGGAAATGCACTGTGAAAACGCTCGATTATTTGATAAATGCGGGTAATAGGTGTTGGTGTAGCGCTAAAATGACTCTGAATGCCAATGCCAGAAATGGGCGCATTGTTTGCGACCAAATAGTTAATCGTGTTGAAGTAATGATCCTGATGCGCGACATTTGTACCACCACCAGATACGATTGAATAGTCATTGATGTAAAGCGGTACGTCTGGATTCTCTTGTGCGGCTTGTGCAAACCAATCTAGCATGACTGAGTCACCAAAGGCGTCCATTAAGTAATGGTTGTCGAAGGGTTCGTTAAGTACATCCCATTCATCAACCAGACCTTGAGTTTTTAAGCTTACATCGCTGATGTGCTCACTTAAAATCTCAAGAATCTCGGCATCTGCAGCTGCCGGATTATTTTCAGGGAGTAAGTCTTGTACAAAGTTTGGCATGTTGCGTTTTGAGGGCCATACCATCACGTGACCGCGAGCAAATATGTCGTTATCGCTGAGCCATTGCAAAGCACCAAGTGCGTTGGCTTGGCTAAAGCTATTGCCCCACTCACCTGCCCATGCACCCCACTTAAGGTTATTTTCAAGACCACTTTGATTAAAGTTTTCGAGCAGTTTTTGGCGATACTTAACGCTATCCTCGTCTTCAAATACTAGGTGGCGCGCTGCTGCCACTGACCCAAAATGATATGCATGTTTCTTGAAGTTAACCTCAACATTTGCATTTTCTAGGGCATCACCATTTTCGTCTTTCAAAACGAGCGTGAAATCTCCTTTTCTATGCTCTTCAATTCTTTGGGCTGCTTCAGAGCGCCATGCCGCATCAGCGTCTCTTCCAAGATAACTAGGCCGGGTTTCGGGGAGATCTTCAACACCTAAGGTGTTTTTGTAATTTAATAGAGTAATGTTACCAAGCTGCAGGCTTTGCGACTTGCTTCCGTTACCAAACCCAAACTTCAGCTGTATTTGGTTTGCATCGAAATCGTCTCCAATCACCATAGGCAAATAATACTCAACCCATTCACCAGCGCTGGAAAGTTGGCGAAATAAATACTTGGTAT
Organism: uncultured Glaciecola sp.; assembly: GCA_964418575.1. Lineage (GTDB taxonomy): Bacteria > Pseudomonadota > Gammaproteobacteria > Enterobacterales > Alteromonadaceae > Glaciecola. Next base: position 2,530 of record CAYQMI010000025.1, on the reverse strand, counting down.
ATTCGGGAGCGGGTGACTCTACAAAAGCCGTAACAAAACCAGTTCCGGTTTCGTCACTTGAACTAAGCATCTTAAAATATAAATGAAGTAAAACTACATCACCTGATTCAAGCGGCTCGTCTATCGCGAAATTTATTTGGCCATTCCAAAATTGACCGTTGGGCTGCTGAACATCTATTTGAATAGCAGTATCAAAGTCGGGGTGTTCTACTTGTACAGTTTTGGCATCGCCCACTGGGCCATTGTTGTCACCGCGCTGAAGATTGAAATTTGACTCAGGCGCAATGCCAATTATCGAGATACCACCATCGGGAATGTTTGGGTTGCTTGGTGCAGTTGGCGCGGGTGCTGGCGGAGCAGGGGAAACCGGCGCAGCAGGCACGGGTTGGGCAGTACTTTGCGACCCGCTACCGCCACATGCGCTCAGTGATGTCAGGCTAAAAAATAAAACTGCTACAAGAGTCTTATTGTAGCTGTTGCTTGACGCTACTCTCTTCATCCCTTTTCCACATTAACAATACCTTTACATTAGAATAACTGTACGTATACAAAAAAGGTTATGGAGAAATCGGTTAAAAATAATACATTTTCGGCGTTAACGAATTGTTAACATGGGCTAAACTAGTTCATTTTGACTATTCGACTCGAGGATTTGCTTGCGTAATTGCGAGGGTAAAATACCAAATAAGCCCTTGAATTGTTTACTAAAATAGCTGTGCTCGGAAAACCCGCATTGGTAGGCTATTTCCATGATTGGTTGCTGCGTTTCAATAAGTAGTCGTCTGGCATTTTCAAGACGTATCTCATTTAAAAACTGTTTGGGCGTTTTCGATAAATACTTTTTGAATCGTCTCTCCAAGGCACTAACCGACAAAAACGCAAGTTTGGCGAGCTCCTCAATACTGATGTCTTGGTGATAATTTTGCCGAATAAATTCTACCGGCGCTTTTATTGCAGTAATAGTCGATAGTTCATGCGAAGAACGTTCGAGGTGATGGGTAAAACCATACGAACCAATAATATCGTTTTGATTATTGAGCAGGGGACGTTTGGTAGTCGAAAACCAAGCGAATTCACCGTTTGGTCTTAAGTTAAGCTCAATTCTGTTGGTAACTAGCTCGCCAGCCATCACTTTTTTATCGTCCATCATAAACTGCTTTGCGATATGTGGCGGTGAAAACGAGTCGTCAGCTTTACCAATCACTTTACTCAACGATTTAAATCCATAGGTATCGAGTAGAGCTTGATTCGCATAAATTATCTGGCTGTTTTCGTTTTTTATCCAAAATAAAGTATCGGGCAATAAATCGAACATATGTACGATTTGTTGTATTCCAATCTCTTCTAGAAAGTCGGTATCAATCATCTCTTGCAATGTATTCATGCGATCACTCTTATTTTAGCCAACAAGGTCGTGCATATCATAACGCCGAATATGTTGCATGCACAACCGAATTTCTATTAACCCTTGTTAAAAAACACATATAAAGTTTATAACAATTAATTTACATCCATTTTGTAGTATCGCAATAACTATGGCTGTTTAAAATAATCGGTAAACACAAGCAAATTGAAGGACACATGATGAAAGAAATAAAAGGGCCTGGTATTTTTCTCGCACAATTTGCCTCAGACGAGGCACCTTTTAATGACTTAAACAGCATTTGTGAATGGGCTGCTAGTATTGGTTTCAAGGGTATTCAGATGCCTTCATGGGACAAACGTTTATTTAACTTAGAGCTCGCTGCAGAAAGTGATGATTACTGCCAAGAGGTCACCGGCATCTTAGCCAGTCATGGCTTAGAACTAACCGAGTTATCAACACATTTACAGGGGCAATTAGTTGCGTCTCACCCTGCTTACGACACTATGTTTGACGGCTTTGCAGATGAATCTGTTCGCAACAATCCTGAAGCAAGAACACAGTGGGCAATTCAGCAAATGCATATGGCAGCTAAGGCAAGCGGTCGTTTTGGATTGAAGTCACATGCTAGCTTTTCTGGCGCGCTCTTGTGGCAAACTTTTTACCCATGGCCGCAACGTCCAGCGGGTCTAGTCGAAGCTGGCTTTAAAGAGCTGGCGAGGCGTTGGAAACCGATTCTAAACTCATTTGATGAGGCTGGCTGTGACGTATGTTACGAGCTACATCCAGGAGAAGATTTACACGACGGCATTACTTTTGAAATGTTTTTAAAAGAAGTCGACAACCACCCCCGTGCAAATATCTTGTACGATCCAAGTCACTTTATTCTGCAGCAACTAGATTACCTTGCGTTCATTGATATTTACCATGAGCGTATCAAGGCCTTCCATGTGAAAGACGCAGAGTTTAGACCTTCTGGAAAAATGGGCGTGTATGGTGGCTATCAGCCGTGGATAAAGCGCCCGGGCCGCTTCCGCTCGCTCGGCGACGGTCAAATTGATTTTAAAGCAATCTTTTCAAAAATGACGGCGAACGACTTCGACGGTTGGGCTGTGATGGAATGGGAATGCTGTATGAAACATCCAGAGGATGGCGCAAGAGAAGGTG